>JAISYD010000360.1 GCA_031270145.1 Planctomycetota bacterium | reverse complement strand
GCGGACGACGCCCGCTTCCTCGACACCCCGGTCTATCTGGACGGCCGGGCGGTGAATGACGCCGCCCTGCTGTTGCTGCTGGCGCCAAGCGGCAAATTCGGCCTCCTCAAAACGCAGGGGCTCGACATTTCCTCCACCGTCTTCACCGTCACCAAGGCCGACGAGACCAACCGGGTAGTCAGGGAGTTCGACGGCCGGCCGGCCGCCAAGGTCTATGCCGAGGCCATCGGCATGGAGCCGGATGCACTCAGCCTGGAAAACACCGGCTCCTTATGGCCGCTGGCCCTGATGGTCGGCGACGAGCCGTTTCTCCGAGTCGCGGCGGGAGGGACTCCGGACGGCGGCCTGCAATTCCTCCACTCGGTGGGCGAGGGCATGCGGCTGAAATTGTCGCGCACGACCGACATCGTGGAGTCAACCGCCCTGGCCCTGGCGGCCAAGCGCAAGGAACTCGGCGGCATCTCCGGCATCCTCCACTTCAATTGCCTGTCGCGCCAGAACATCCTGGAGGCCGAGGGGAAGGCGGATGAATTCGGCCGCCTGTTCCGAGGTTTTCCGCACGCCGGTTTGGCCTCGCACGGCGAGATCTATATCGCCGTGGCCAACTATACCTCGACCATGCTGTTGTTCGCCTGATCGCCTTTGACTTAGGAAAAGGCGCCATCTCACCCCGGCTAGATCGCATACCGGGACGGAAGGTGTAGCCATTCCCGTGCCTGGCCCGGCGCGGCATGTCGCCGCCCGTTTTTCTCCATTATCTTCCCAACGGGAAAAAATTCCCCGTATCTTGTTGATAAATAAAATGGATATGGATTAAAAGACATAATTATGCCTGACAAAAGTTGCGAAGCGCGGATCCTTGATATAAAGTTTAGGTATGGGTTGATTGTTTTTTTTCTCTTTTGCGGCGGAAAGATTGGAAAAGGTTGCAGTCATGACTAAGAACATCAAGGGAGAATTCGGCAAATTGTTGCGGCAATCGCGGGACGCCAAGGGAATGTCCAGGGCCACCTTGGCCCGCCGCCTGGGAATAAGCCCCAAAACCGTCCAAAGCTGGGAAATGGGGCGCACCTTCATTGAGCAGTTGGATCTGATCCCGATCCTTGAGGCTGAGTTGGAGTGTTCGCTGTCCGCCTTCATAGGCCGGGCGGCCGGCGCCTCGGTTGCTTCCCCCGGCCAGTTGGGCGATATTGGGGATATCGGCCCGACCCAAATGGGGATTGCGGCCCAGCAGAAGCTCGCGACCAGGTTGGGGCCGCTGAAGCCGGTCTTCAACATCGCCGCTCCGGGCGAAGGCGGCGGGAAGGAGGAGGAATACGGTGAATATATGGTGGCGGCGCCGCTGGTTAAGCCCAACGCCCTCCTCAAGCCCATTTCCACCCTCAAGGCACGCGAGATCATCCGCCATGTCCTCATACCGGGCGACTGGGTGTCGCGGGCCAGCGTAGTCGCGGCCGTCCGCATGGGCGACTCGGCCCTGATGCCCATGATCCCCCTTGGCGCCATAGTGGCGATCGACATGCGCCCCACCCCGCCGGAGAAGATGCTGGGACGGATTGCCGCCATCGGCTATGCCGGCCGCGGCTTCCGCATCCGCCGGGTGGTGAGGAACATGGAGGGCGACCGCTTTTTTGGGGCGAGCATCATCGAGCATGCCAGAGCCCAGATGCCGATCCTCGAGGAGCGAGGAGATCGAATACTGGGCCGGGTCATCGGCATTTTCGCGGCGGTGGAGTAGAAGCCGGCCAAAGGACGTCAGCGATCGCGCCGACGCCGCCCAAGGAAGGATTCAAGCAGGCATTGGGCGGCATGGGCGTCGATCCGGGATCGGCGGCGGCGGCGGTCGACGCCGGCCGCCTCAAGGAATCTGGCCGCCTCGACGGTGGTCAGCCGCTCGTCCCAAAGCACGGCCTCCCGTCCGGCCTCGGCCAGGCGGTCGCGAAATTCCTCCGCTTCCCGGGCCTTGGGGCCGGGACGCCCGTCCATGTTGAGCGGATAGCCAATCACCAGCAGGCCGGCCTCCTCGGCCTCGGCTTTGGCGATAACCGCGGCCAGCGCCTCCCCGCGGTTCCTAACCGATGCGAAGCCGGAAGGTACGGCGAGGCGCTCTTCTTCGTCGGAAATGGCGAAGCCGACCCGCCGCCCGCCCAAATCGACGCCCAGCAGGATCACTTGCCGCTCCCGGGGATGGCGATCCCATTGGCGGCCAGGGCGGAGCGGACGACATTCCGGAGCAGGAAGGCGTTGGTCAGCGGCCCGACGCCGCCCTTGGGACGGGTGATGAAGCCGGCGATGTCCTTGACCTTGGCGAAATCGACGTCGCCGGCGTACCGCATGTCGGGCTTGCCGCCGGCGTCCAGAAGCGGCCCGCCGTCGGCCCCGAGGCCGGCCGGGACATAGTTGTCGCCGACATCCACCACTATCGCGCCGCGGCGGACCATGTCGGCCCGCACCAGGGGTTCGATGTCCGGAGGCTCCGGCCGGTCGCCCCCCGACTCGCGCCAGGCCCGCCACCTGGCTTCGTAAGCGCGCCAGCGGGAACCAGCCGCCCCGGCGGCAGCCACTATCACCTCGGCCTCGCGCATGGCGAAGCCCAGGTCCGATCGGGTGTGGGCGATGGTCACGGTGGCGTTTTCGGACAGCAGCAGCAGGGCCAGAGGCTTCCCCACCGCGGCGCTCCTGCCGATCACCAGGCAACGCTTGCCGGCCAGGTTGCCGATGGCGGTTTTTATCAGGGTCAGGGCCGCCATGGCGGTGCAGGGGGCGGGATCGGCCCGGCCGGCCACCAGCAGCCTCCCCAGATTGGCCGGATGCAGCCCCTCGGCGTCCTTGGCCGGATCCATGGCTTCGACCAGGGACAGGTGGCTGGCGCCGGCCGGCAGGGGCGTCAGGATGATGAGGCCGGACAGGGCGGGGTCTGCCGATACTTGGCGGACGCTAGCCAGCAGATCCGCCCCGGGCGCGTCGGGAGGCAGCCGGATCAGCCGGTGCTCCACGCCGTTTGCCCCAGCCAGTTTCGCCTGGGCCGCGGCATACCAATCGGAGCCGGGATCCCGGTTGGCCTGGATGGCGGCCAGGATCGCTTTCCTCCCCGCCGCCGCCAGGAGCCCGACGCCCGCCGCCGTCTCCGCTAGAATCACCGCCGCCGCCGCCGCGCCCTCTAATATTGTCGCCGTCATGCGCCTCAGCCGCGCTCACCGCTATGGTCGTGGCGGTCTTGCCGGTCACCGCAGCCGCCGTGGTGATGGCAGCGCCCGCGTGGTTGTCTGTCGTGATGCCCTCGCTGGCCACCGCCGTACCCGCGTCATAACCGGTTTTGGCCGCCGTCCGCGCCCACACGTAGTAGGTGGTGTTCGCCGACAGCTCGCTGAAGGTTCGGCTTGAATCATAGCCGCTGGTCGGGGGACTCACACCTTCCGTACTGATGGCGTACTCAATACTTTG
>JAISYD010000246.1 GCA_031270145.1 Planctomycetota bacterium | reverse complement strand
GGCTCGATGCCGTAATCGGTCAGCCGCGACACGGTGAAACCCTTGCCCAGGCGGAGGAAGCCGGGATAGCGGGTGAGGGGATCGAAGCCCAGCCCCTCGCCCACGGCATAGTCGCGGTTGCCGGAGACATGGTGAATCTCCAGGCCGCGATCCGCCGCCGCCTGAAACAGCTTGAGAGCAATGGAATAATCGCCCGCCACCCGGCTGTAGCGCTCGAACCAGAAGTTGAAGGCGTCGCCAAGAAGAATCAATTGCCTGGCCCGACCGTCGATTGCCGACAGGAAAGCGGCCAGGCGCCCGTTTTCCTCAGCCGCCAGTTTCCGGGCCGCGGCTCCCGGGGCGTCCAGCGGCTTCAGGTGCATATCGGCCAACAAGTAGACGCGTTCGCCCGGCGGCATGCGCTGATTTCCCGTTTTTTTTGTGGCTTTTCCCGGGGGATTCCGGAAAATACCTCGGTGATTATGGTTGATTCCGCCTTTATGGTCAAATGAATTCGCCGGCCGGCCTCGACTGGCCCCGGCGGACGCGGGGAGGAAAACGGAAATGAGCGAAAACGCGGCGCCGTCCCCGGTTGATACGGCCGGGGCGGCGGCCAGGCCCCCGGAGGCGCGAATCCTGCCTGAGGGCGTCGCCTTCTGCTCTTTCGACGATTTCGCGAAAATCCGCTTGGCCGCGGCCGAGATCGTCCAGGCCGAGCCCCATCCAAACGGCGACAAGCTGTTGAAGCTGCAAATCCGCCTGGGCGACCGGGTCAAACAGATTTGCGCCGGCATCCGGGCCTATTACCGTCCCGAGGATCTAATCGGCAAGCGCGTCGTGGTGGTCGACAACCTTGAGCCGAGGAAGCTTAGGGGCGAGATGTCGAACGGCATGCTGCTCGCCGTCCGGGGCCCGGAAGACACGCTGTCGCTGGTCACCCTCGACAAACCGGACTTCCCGACCGGCGGCCAGGTGTCCTGATGCCGCGGCCGCGGGGTCTGGGTCGCGGACTCGACAGCCTGATCGCGCCCGCCGGCGGGCCGGAGGGGAACTTCGGGCCGGCGGACGGGGCGGAGCGGATTTGGGAGCTCGAGGTCGGCAATATCGTCCCCTCGCCCTGCCAGCCGCGGCGGAATTTCGATCCCGGCAAGCTGGACGAACTGGCACGCTCCATCCGGGAGGACGGGCTCATGCAGCCGCTGGTGGTGCGGCGGCTGCCGGACGGGACCCACGAATTGATCGCGGGCGAGCGGCGCCTGCGGGCCATGCGGGACATTTTAAAATTGTCCGCCGTGCCGGTGCGGCTCATGACGGCGGACGATTTGCGGGCGCACGCGCTCACCCTGCAGGAAAACCTGCAGCGCGACGATCTCAACCCCATCGAAAAGGCGGCCGGCTATCAGCGGTTGCAACAGGAATTGGGCCTCACCCACGAGGATTTGGCGAAGCGCCTGCATGTGTCGCGCTCCGTGGTTTCAAACGTCCTGCGCCTGGTCGGCCTCCCGGAGGAAGTCAAGCGGCTGGTGGCGGAGCAAAGGCTCGACGAAGGCAAGGCCCGGGCCATAGCCGGGATGGAAAGCCCCCTGGAGCAAATCCGGCTGGCCCGGCTGGCGGCGGACGGCAACCTGACCACCCGGGAGGTGGAAAAAAGGGCGAAAGGGAAAAACCCGGCCGGACCCGCCGGGGAGCGGAAGCCGGAAAAGGGCCGCAACCTCGATGCGGAGGCGCTGGAGGAGCGGTTGCGCCGCCATTTCGGCTCCAAGGTCGCGGTCGCCGACCGCAACGGCAAGGGCCGGATAATAATCGACTATTTCTCGGTCGGCGAGGCGCAGCGCATCCTCGACCGCATGGGGTTGCCGCCGGAGTGAGGCGGCGGTTTCCGGAGGGGGCCTTTCTTGCGGCGGAAGATTTCCCAGCATAAGCTCCGCTTTTTGGCCCGCGAGGCGGAAAGCTGGGTCGAAAGCGGCTTGATCGCCGAGGCGCAGCGCCGCGGGATAATGGACTCCTACCTGGCGGCCGGCAACCTCTTCGCGATCCTGCTCTCGCTAGCCGTCGCGATGTTGGGCCTCGGCCTCCTCAGTTTTGTCGCGGCGAATTGGCAGTCGCTGCCGGCGGCGATCAAAATCGTCCTGGTCGTCGGCTTGTACGCCGCGGCGGTCGGCGGCGCCCTGGTTTGCGAGTCGCGGGCCGGCCGGGCGCCGGCCGACGCCCTGTTGCTGCTCTCCGGCTTCGTCCTGCTGGGCGGTCTCGCCCTCATGGCGCAGATCTATCATCTGTCGGTTCCCGTCCAGACGATTTTCGGGACTTGGCTGGTCGCGTTTGCGCCGACCTTGCTGCTGGCCCGGAACGTCCCGCTGTTCGCGCTGTACGAAACCGCGGCGATCGCCTACATGAACATCAAGGCCTTTGATTCCGGGTCGTCCCGGTTCGATTTTGCGGAGATGTTCAATCCCAGGACCCTGGTTTTGCTGGGCTGGCCGACGTTTTTGCTGCTGTTCCTGGCCGTCCTGGCCTGGCCCTGGCGGCGGGCCGCCGTGGCGCAACCCTCCGGCGCGGCCCCGGCGCCGAAAAGAATCCCCGGCGGCGATTTCCGGCGGCTTTTCCTCTGGAATTTCTTCTTGATCGATTGGTTTGTCTGCCTTTGCGCCCTCAACAGCCGGGGGGAAACGCTTTTGCCGTTCGTCCTGGGAATCCTCGCGCTTGGCTGCCTGATCAATTTGACGGCCTGGAAACTCGACGCCGGGTGTCTGGATCTGCAGGGGCTCTTCTGCGTCGCCTTGTCGGGATTGGCCCTCACCTTCCCTTGGGCATGGGAATGGAAGACGTCGGAGTTCTGGCGATCGCCGGCCTGGCCCGTTGCCGCGAGCGTCGCCCTCGGCATCTACCTGGTTTCCCGCATCCTGCGCCGGCTGAGGTTCGGCGGCTTCTCGGCGTTCCTGTTCTGCGTCGTCCTGATGCGCTGGTTCGCCGACATCTATCAGGCGTTCGCCTCGAAGACGCTGTTTTTCACCCTGGGCGGAGCGATCCTGCTCGCCGTCGCCTTAGCCTACCGGCGCTGGGCCAAGGGAGCGGGCGGGGACGCGGCGCCGGCCGGAGGAGGGAACGCCGATGCGGTTGATTGATTGGTTGAAACGGCCGCCGGCGAAATACCTGTGCCTGTCGATTCTGCCGCTGGCGGTTCTGCTTTACCTGCCGGCGTCGCGCTCGATCATCCTCGCCTTTGGCGAGCCGGTCCTTCTTGAGGCGCGGCCGGTCGATCCCCGGGATTGGCTGCGCGGCGATTTCGTCGTCCTCGGCTATGAGATCGCCGCCCGGGCGGCGGCGGCGATCCCGTCCGCCTGGGATGTCGACGGCGACCGTTTCCGGGACGAGGTTTATGTGACGCTGGAAAAGGACGGCGACGGGATCGGCGCGGTCAAGGAGGTGTCCCGCTCCCGCCCCGCCGCCGGCCTCTATCTTGCCGGAACGTTGGACGGCCGCTGGGCGGTCGACATTGACTTCGGAATCGGGGCCTATTATGTCCAGGAGGGAACCGGCGGCGAACTGGAGGACGCGGTCCGGCGGGGTAGGGTGCTGGTCGATGTGCGCGTCCTGCGCGGCCGCGGGGTGATCAACGCCCTGAAGGTGCTGCCCGTCCGGGACGACGGAGAAGCCGCCGGCGCCCGGTGAACGGAGCCGGGCCGCCCGTCACTTGAAGGCGAAGGCGTAGGGGCGGTCGGCCCGGA
>JAISYD010000164.1 GCA_031270145.1 Planctomycetota bacterium | reverse complement strand
CAAGGAAGAAGCCGGTGCTTCAACCGGGGCGGCCGGCGACTCGACCGGCGGCGGCGCCAGGGAAGAAGGCGCTGCCTCAACCGGAGCGGCCGGCGACTCGGCCGGCGGCGGCGCCAAGGAAGAAGTCGGTGCTTCAACCGGGGCGGCCGGCGACTCAGTCGGCGGCGGCGCCAGGGACGAAGTCGGTGCTTCAACCGGAGCGGCCGGCGACTCGGAGTCAATCGGCGGCGCCAGGGGCGAAACTGGAGCGGCCGTTGCTTCCGGATCGGACAAGGGGACAGACTCCTCCGGTATCTGAAGCGGGGATGCGGGCAAAGCTATGCCGGCCGGAAGGGAAATATCGTTCCGCTGATGAAAATACCAATTTATGGTCACAGCCATAACGACGAAGAAAACAAACAGATAGGCGGTCAAGCGCCGGAGCGGATTCTTCGCCCCCATCACGCCGTCCATGCCGCTCGACATGCCGGTCAGGCCGCCGCCCTTGCCCTCCTGCAGGAGGACCAAGCCAATCAAGGAAAACGAAACCAGAAAAAAGACAATGACGAACAACGCGCTCACAAACCGCCCTCCCGCCCGGCCGGCAAGAAAAACCGGGCACGGCAAATAAAAAATTTGGCCGGAGCGATTCCGGCCCAACCGGTTCAACCTAGCGACAAATATTACCAGACGGCGCCATGACGGGCAAGAAAAATGAGGGCAATTATTTATTTTCCAGTTCCCGGATTCTTGCCTCCAACGTTTTCATCATCCGCCGCAAGCGGCCCAGCGCCTTGAGATTCCGCATCTCATCCAGGTACTCCGGCATGGGTTTGGCTGGAATGCCAAACCAAACCAGCTTTTCCGCGCCCATCCCGGCTTCCCGGCCGGGGATGGATTTGGACGCGGCCGATTTGCCGAGTATGGTCAGGCCGTCGCCCAGGTTGATATGGCCCGCCGCCGCCGCTTGGCCGCCCATTTGTACCCCGGCGCCGATGCTGGCCGAGCCGGCGACGCCGACCTGGGCGGCAAAGGCGCAGCAGGGGCCAAGTTTGACGTTATGGGCGATTTGCACCAGATTGTCCAGCTTGGTTCCTCTCCCGATCCGGGTCTCTCCGAAACGGGCGCGATCCACGCAGGCGTTGGCGCCGATTTCCACCTCGTCCTCGATCGCCACCGTCCCCACTTGGGGAATCTTGAAATAGCCCTTGCCGGTCCAGGCATAGCCGAAGCCGTCGGAGCCGACAACCGCCCCGGCATGGAAAATGCAGCGCGAGCCGACGCTCACTCCGTGGTAAATCTTGACCCCGGGATAAAGCAGACAATCTTCGCCCAGGCGGGCGCCGGCGCCGACATAGGTTTGCGGGAAAAGTATGGTCCGGTCGCCAATGGCCGCCCCGTCCTCAACCACCGCCCCGGCGCCGATGGCGACATCCCGGCCCAGCGACGCCTGGCCGGAAACAACGGCGGCGGGGTGGATGCCCGGCGGCGGCGGCGGCGGCGGCGGCGAAATCAGGAGCGCGGCCTGGGCAAAGGCCAAATCGGGATTGTCCACCTGAAGCAGGGCGGCGGGCGAGGCGTCGGCGGAGATGGCCGGGCCGACCAGCGCCGCTCCGGCCCGGGTAACGGCCAGGAATTTTTGGTAGGCGGGATTGGCGAGGAAGGACAAATCGCCGCTTTCCGCCTCCATTAGGCCGGCCAGTCGGCCGACCCGGCGTTCCGGGTTCCCCCGCAACAACCGGGCGCCAAGTTTTTCGGCCAATTGGCCCAGGGCTATTTCAGGCATGCGGCAACCCTAGCGCAACCTTGCCTCACAAGGGATTTTTCTGGGGATCCTGCAAATATTTGGCGTAGCGCTGGTTCAAAAGCTCGGTGATGGCCCCGGTGAGGTTGGCGCGGTCATGCACATATTGCAGGCGGCGCAGGAGTATTTCCTGCTGGATGGCCATGGGATCCTGAGCCTTGATCGCGTCGTCGGAAATGGCCGGATCGGGGGCCGCGATGACCATGTCATACTGATAATACTCGGCGAGGATTTTGCAGGCCCGCTGGAAGGCGTTGTAGACATTGACCCAAAAGGCGGCCTCCTCGGTCTTGACCCGCTTGCCGAAATCCTCCTGCATCGACTGCACCTCGACCTTGCCGCCTTCGATCTCCATCATGGCCTTGCGCCACTGGGCGCTGCCGGGCGGCTTTAGCGGATTGTTCTGCAGCGAGCGCTCCAACTCCTCCAGCCGCTTGATTTCGTCCTCAATGCGGATCTGCTCCGGGGTGAATGCCTCCCGGATCCGCGCCTCGGTGTCCTTGGCGTAATTGTAATTTTTAAACACCTGCTGCATGAAAACAACGCCGATGCGCTTGGTTTCCGGCGCTTGGGGGGCGTCGCCAGCCGACAAATGGAACGCGCTCCCCACCGCCAGGGCCAACAAGGCCGAGGCGCGCCACAAACGGAATTTCATCATTCTGCCATCTCCTAACGCCTCAAAAAGCAACCTCGTTCCGACAAGCCATCATGGTATCGACTGGCGGGGGCAATGCAAGGAAAATCCGCCTCCCGGATCAGGCGGCGGCCGGACGCCTTGCCGGAAGGCGGCAAGTCAAGCCTCCAGGAACAGCAACCGCATGTGGCGGCGGTACAGGTTGTCGGTGACGGCGGCGCCGATGGGCTCGGCGTAGCGCTCAAGCAGGGCCTGGTAGCGCGGCCCCATCTTGGCCGCCGCCTTGTAGCCGATATGGATCAATTGCCTGAGGGATGGATTGTACCCGGGATTGGCCGGATCGTGCCGGAGGGCGGCGGCGAATTCCTCGCCGCTCCAGCCCGCCACCTCGTCCGGCTTGGGCAGCTTGGCCGGGACGATGTCGATGACGGCGGCATAGGGCTTGGCCAGCTCGTCGCAATGGGTGTACGCCTCGGCGTAAATTTCCTTGGCGGCGGTCAGTCCGTCGCCCCCGGCGGCGGCCAGGGCCCCGACCTCCTCCAGCCAGGTGGTGCCGGCGGTTTTGACGTGCACGCCGGCGCCGAACTTGCCGCAAGCCCGGCGAATGGCCGGATAGATGGCGAATTTATCGCTCCCGGAATGCACCGAGAGCTTGAGGTTGGCGGGGAGATTGAAAGCCTTGGCCGCCGCCGCCGCCACCGCCACGTCGCTCTCGAATTCGCGCGAGAAGCCGGCGACGTCGCCGACGTAGTCCACCCCCTTGTTGAAGCGGCCGGTGAATTTTGGGGCGATGGTCTGGGCGGGGATGCCCTCCTCCGCCACCATGGCGAGGATGAAATAGAGCTCGGTGGGCGACTGGGCCTGATCGGTCTCGTCCATCGACACCTCGCAAATGAAATTGCCGACGCCCTTGGCCTTCTCGATGCGCCGGTAAATCCTGCCCGCCTCCTTGACGGCGGCGAGGAATTTGCCGGCCGCCCTCTCGATGTCGGCCCGGTCGGCCCGGATGGGCGGGAGCCCGCCGGCCAGCGCGACCTCCACCGGCTTGCCGTCGGGGCCGGCGTGGCGGCTGGCGAAGGCCGGGGCGTCCGGATCGGGTTTGCCGACGAAATCGGCCACGTCAAGGGTGAAGAAATCCGAGGCCGCGATGAAGCCATCGACATTCCCCAGGTTGATGTGGTCGGCGTCGACGAAATAGGGGCCCTTCCAACCGGCGGCGCGGACGGCGGCGTCGGCCTCCTCGCGAACCGACTCCGGCTTGGTGCCGGTGATGCCGTGTTCGCGGAAGGATTTGTTCCAAACCGCGGCGGCCTCGAAACCGTCTTTCTTGAGCAGTTCGAAAGCGCGCAACTGGGCCGGGCCCTGCCTGGCGAAACGGTCGCCGACGCCGAAGGAAAACTTGGGCAAAGTCGTCATGGCGCTTTCTCCAATCATTCAGGCCCAAACAGCAGGTTTGGGAGCCAGAGGGAAATTTCCGGAAAAATAATGAGGATGATCCGCACGATCAGCAAGGGCCAGATGAAGATCGCCGTGTGGCGGAACACCTTCTCCACCGAAATGTTCGACACGCTGGACAACACGAACAGAACCGAGCCGAAGGGCGGGGTGAGGGTGCCGATCAGCAGGTTGACGCACATGACCAGGCCGAAATGCACCGGGTTGATGTGCAATGCCTCGAAAAGCGGGAGGAACACCGGGACCAGGAGGTTGATGGACGCCACCGTCTCCATAAAAAGCCCCACCGCCAGCAACAGGATGTTCAGCATGAGCAGGACCACCCAGTAGTTGTCGGTGATGCTCAGCACCCAGGCCGCCACCTGCTGCGGCACCTCCTCCCGGGCCAGCACATAGGCGAACAGGGTGGCGGAGCCGACGATCAGCAATATCTGGATGGTGGTGGTCATGGAGCCGATGATGGCGCTCTTCATCGTCTTGTAGTCCAGATCCCGGTAGATGAGGCCGAGGATGATGCCGTAAAAACTGGCGATGGCGGCGGACTCGGTGGGGGTGAACCAGCCGGTGAACATGCCGCCCAGGATGATGACCGGCGCCATCAGGGAAAGGAAGGCGCGGTAAAAGGCGGCGGCCAGCCGCCGGAACGGGACGCGGGTCTCCCGCGGGCATTGCAGCTTGTCGGCCTGGAGGTAGATGAGGATCATCAGGGACGCCCCCATCAGCAACCCCGGAATCACCCCGGCCGCGAAAAGCCGCCCGAGGGAGGCGGAGGCGGCGACGGCGTACACCACCATCGGCATGCTGGGCGGTATGATCGGGCCGATGAGGGAGGAGGCGGCAGTGACGCCGATGGTGACCTGCTCCCCGTACCCCCTTTCCTTCATGGCCCGGATTTCGATGGCTCCGAGGCCGCCGGCGTCGGCCACCGCCGCCCCCGACATGCCGGCGAAGATAATGGAGGCCAGCACGTTGACGTGGGCCAGGCCGCCCTTGATGTGCCCCACGCAGGCGGTGGCGAAATCGAAGATGCGGGTGGTGACGCCGCCGTAGTTCATGACGTTGCCGGCGAAAATGAAGAAGGGGATGGCCAGCAGGGTGTAAGAGTTCACGCCGCCCACCATCCGTTGCACCGCGGTATGCGGCTGGACGTCCGGGGTGCAGATTATGTAGAACAACGAGGCGCCGCCGACAGCCATGGCGATGGGCACCCTGATGGCGATGAAAAACACCAGCAGGAAAAACATGGCGTAGAAGATCATACCAGAGCCTCCGGCTTGAACCCGTCCCCGCTGGAATCCGGCTTGTCCGATTCCAGGTAGGTTCCGACGAACAGCCTGCCAAAATTGATTATCTCCATAATCCCGGCCAGCGTCCCGCAGACCACGGTGGAGAAATAGAGCCAATACTGGCTCACATACATGGCCGAGGAGTAAAATTTGACGGTCCTGACCGACAGGCGGTACCCATAATAGGCGAGGAAAAGCCAGAAGGCGATCGCCACTATGCTGCGGATGAAATTGACCGCGAACAAAAGTCTTTTATAGCCGCGCCGTTCCAGGAACTCATGCACGAACACCACCTGGATGTGCGAGCGCTCGCGCCTGACGTACACCGATCCGAGGAAGGCGACCCAGACCAGGGCGTAGCGGCAGAACTCGGTGTTCCAGGCGAAGGAGGTTCCAAGTACGGCCCGGGAGCCGATTTCCAGGAGCATGACCAGGAAAATGGCGACAAAGAACACCCCGGGCAGGAATTTTTCCAGCCACAGATAGACGGTGACGAATTTCCGCAAAATCATCCCCCCTCCCGATATCGCCGCCGGGGCGAACCCCGGCGGCGGACATAGGCGCTACTTCAAATCCTGGATATATTTGTAAAGATCCCCGAACTTGGCCCAGTTTTTCGCGTACTCGTCCGACATGGACTTGGTCTTCTCGCCGAAGGCTTGCCGATCCACCTCGACCACGGTCAACCCCTGATCCTTGAAGAATTGCACCAACTTGTTGTCGCTTTCCACCATCAGGCGGTAGATGATTTCGCAGCCCTCGGCCATGCCGTCCCGAAGGATTTTCTGATCCGCCGCCGGCAGCGCATCGTAGGAGTCGCCGTTCATCACCAGGGAAACGATGTTGGTGACATGGGCGGTTAGGCTAAGCGTTTTCGCCACCTCGTAGAAGCGCATGGACTGGATGGAGACCAGCGGGTTCTCCAGGCCGTCCACCGCGTTTTGCTGCAGGGCCAGATAGGCCTCGGAATAGGCGATGGGGGTGGGGTTGGCGCCCATGGCCCGGGCGTAGCCGACGGTGATGCGCTGATCCGGCACCCGCAACTTGAAGCCGGCGAGATCGGCCGGGGTGCGGATGGCCTTGTTGCCGATGATGTGGCGAATGCCCCAGGTGCTGGCTCCGACGATGTAGGCGCCGTGCTCCTGGTGGAAATCCTCCCCGATTTCAGCGAACTTGGGGCTCTTGACGAATTGCATGACATGGGCGTTGTCGCGGAAGAGGTAGGGCATTTCGGTGAGGGTCATCACCTCGTAGACGTTGGCCAGTTGGCCGGCCCCGGACTCGGCGATGTCCAGTCCGCCGGTGATGGCCTGTTCCATCAATTCCTGCTCGGTCCCCAGGGTGCCGGAGGGGAAAACCGAAACGTTGATCCTGCCGTTCGACTTTTCCTTGATGATTTTCGCCGCCTCGATCATGCCGACATGCCAGGGGTGCGAAGGCTCGTAAATGTGGCCAAGCCGCAACTCGACCGCCCCGGCGACGGCGGAAAGCAACAAACTCGCGACAACCGCCAAAACCGTTTTTTTCATGACCATCCTCCCCGCCCGCCCCGGCGGCCAACCGCCGGGACGGGCTACAAAATAAGCGCCAAGACGCAAAAAATGAACCGCGCCGCCTTGCCCGACGGCGCAACCTATCGCAAATTCTGGATGTAGCTGTGCAGATCGCCGAACTTGGCCCAGTTTTTCGCGTACTCATCCAACATGGGCTTGGTCTTTTCGGCGAAGGCTTTGCGGTCGGCTTCGATTACGGCCACCCCCTGATCCTTGAAGAACTGGATCAGCTTGCTGTCGCTCTCGTTAATCAGGTTGAAGACGATTTGGCAGCCCTCGGCCAGGCCGTCCGACAGGATTTTCTGATCCGCGGCCGGAAGCTTGTCGAAGGAGTCGCCGTTCATCACTAGGTGGACAATGTTGGTGACGTGGCTGGTGAGGCTGAGAAATTTGGAAACCTCGTAGAATTTGAAGGCGTTGATGGTGGGGAGGGGATTTTCCAGGCCGTCCACCGCGTTCTGCTGCAGGGCCAGGTAGGCCTCGCCCAGGGCGATGGGGGTGGGGTTGGCGCCCATGGCCAGGGCGTAGCCGACGGTTATCCGCTGATCCGGCACCCGCAGCTTGAAGCCGGCGAGATCGGCCGGGGTGCGGATGGCCTTGTTGCCGATGATCTGGCGGATGCCGTAGGTGCTCGAACCCACGATGTAGGCGCCGTGCTCGGCGTGGAAATCCTTCTTGATCTCCTGGAACTTGGGGCTCTTGGTGAATTGCATGACATGGGCGTTGTCGCGGAAGATGTAGGGCATTTCGGTGATGGTCATGACCTCGTAGACGTTGGCGAGCTGGCCGGCCCCGGACTCGGCGATGTCCAGGCCGCCGGTGATGGCCTGTTCCATCAGTTCCTGCTCGTTGCCGAGGGTGGCCGAGGGGAAGACGGTGATGTTGATCCGGCCGTTCGACTTCTCCTTGATGCTCTTCGCCGCCTCGACCATGCCCAGATGCCAGGGATGGGTGGGTTCATAGGCGTGACCAAGGCGCAAATCGACCGCCAGGGCGGCGGTTGACAGCGACCAGATCAAGGCAAGCGCCAATAGCATATTCCGCATAGCTTCCTCCTGATGCAAGCGACCGGCCTCCCGTCGCCAAACGGCCCCGCGCCGGATTGGGCGGAGGGAAAGCCTCTAAAGCCTCATGGCCCGGCCCTTGGGCAACTAGCGCCGGTAGGCGGAAATCTCGTCCGCCGGAATGAACATGGCCTTGACGGCCCGCTCCTCTTCAATGTCCTTGAAGACCCGCTCCCAATTGTCGATGGTTTCACGGTGGCTGATGGCGTTCGCCAGATCGAAGGGGGTGCTGGCCATGAGGCGGAGCGCCTTGTCCCAAGCCGTATAGCTGGAGCTGAAATTGAAATGGATGTCCAGCTGCTTATACATGGCGGTGTTCCAGGAAATCGCGGCCTCGTCGGCCGGGCACAGCCCGATGCAGGTTATCCGGCCGCAAATCCGCGCCATCTCCGCCAGGCGGCGGATGCCGGCGGGAGAACCCGAGGTCTCGACAACCAGATCGGCCCCGAGGCCGCCGGTGAGTTCCAACAGCCGCTTGACCGGATCCTCCCGCTCAATGTCGATCGTCCCGTCGACGCCGAGGGCGCGGGCCGCCTTGAACCTGACCGGTTCGCTCCGGGTCATCCCGGTCATGTACACCTTGCTGGCGCCGGAGGATTTGGCGAGGAAGGCGGCGAGAATGCCTATGGGGCCGGCGCCGTTCACCAGCACGATGTCGGAACAGGCCACGCCGCAGCGCTCGTCAATCTCGTGCACGACAATGGCTAGAGGTTCGCACAGGGCGGCGATGTCGTAGGGCACGCCGTCCGGAATCCGGTGCAGTAGGCGCTCGGGCACGGCGATATAGTCGGTCATGCCGCCATTCACGCCCCAGCCGGGGGCGCGGCGGTGGACGCAGAGGTTGGTCTTGCCCTGTTTGCAGACGTCGCATTTGCCGCAGACAAAGGTTTTGGGCTCGGCCACCACCCGGTCGCCCGGCTTGAAATCCGTCGCCTCCCGGCCGGTCTCGATCACCTCGCCGGAAAACTCGTGCCCCAGCACCACCGGCGGCCAATAGCGGAAAGTGTCGTGCATGACGTGGAGGTCGGTGGCGCACACGCCGCAGGCCTTGATCTTGAGCAAAACCTGATCCGGAGCGGAAACGGCCGGCTTCTCCACCTCGCGGACTTCGACCTTGCCGACGCCCTTGGCGTATTTCA
>JAISYD010000161.1 GCA_031270145.1 Planctomycetota bacterium | reverse complement strand
GCGGCCAATCCCATCGGCGGCTTGCGGCCGATCAAGAATGCCAGCAAATACCGGATCAACGCGCGATTCGACAAAAGAAAAATGGTGCAAAAAATCCATGCCATAGCCGCGATTGGTGGCCGGGTGAGAGTGTCGAATCTTGACGCGCGGGATTTCATCAAGACCCTGCCGTCCAGGATCGGGAAAACGCTGGTGTATTTCGACCCGCCGTATTTCAAGAAAGGCTGCCTGCTGTACCTGAACTCTTTTTCGGAAAGCGACCATCGGGCGTTGAGCCGAGCCATATTGAAATGCAAACACAAGTGGATTTTGTCATATGATGACCATCCATGCATCCGGCGGCTTTATTCTGGCGTCCAAATGTACGAAAGGAGGCTGAACTACTCTGTGGCCACGCCCTCAATCGGCAAGGAGCTGATTATCAGCCCATTGCGGATATTGCCGCCTTGTCTGAACCGGGTTGAGGCGATTGGTTCGGCCTGAGGCGCGCCCCGCGTCAAGAGCATTTTCCGCTATGCCGGTTGCGGGGCCTAAGCCTGAAAATTTCCCCCGCGCCGCTCAAGGTGAGGTTGAAAGTCGCAAGCAATAAAACAACCGACCGCGCATTTTCAGGCATTGGAGCCCCGCTATTTCGCCGTCTTGACCAGCCTCTCCACCAAAAGCCGGTACCGTTCGGCCAGTTTGTCGGCCTCATCCTGGCTGCGCGCCTCGGCGTAAACCCGGACAATGGGCTCGGTGTTGGACGGCCGGATATTGACCCAGCCTTCGGCGAAGTCCAGCTTCACCCCGTCCCGGGTGTCGACGCGATCCGCCTTTTCCCGCGCCAGAACCTTCAACACCGGCGAGAAGCTCCGCTTGGAGCACTCCACCCGCTGCTTCGACATCCGATAGGCCGGGATGGCCGCGGCCAGGCGGCTTAGCGGTTTGCCCGACTCGAGCATATACTGGAGGATTATGGCCACGCCGGTCAGGGCGTCGCGGCCGTAATGCACCCTGGGGTCGATGACCCCGCCGTTCCCCTCGCCGCCGATCACCGCCTCGCCGGCGATCATGGCCTCGGCCACATTCACCTCGCCAACCGGGGTGCGGACGACCTCGCAATCAAAGCCGCGGGCCACATCGTCGATCATCCTGGTGGTGGACAGATTGGTCACCACCCGACCCCGGCGCCGCGACAGGACGTGGCTGGCGGCCAGGCAAAGGCTGTACTCCTCGCCGATGTAATCGCCCTTTTCCGAGATGAAGGCCACCCGGTCGGCGTCGGCGTCCTCGGCAAAGCCGAGATCGGCAGCATTCTCGCGGACCACGCCGCAGATGGCGGTGACGTGCTCGCGGGTCGGCTCGGGGTTCCGGCGGAAGAGGCCGTTCATCTCGCAGTCGATGGCGAAGATTTCGCAGCCGGTCACCCGGAGGAATTCCAGGGCCAGGGCCGAGCCGGCGCCGTTGCAGCAATCGACCGCCACCCTGAAGCGGCGCTTGCGCAGGGCCGGGACGTCGACGATGGCGAGCAGCCGCCGCAAATGGTTGGCGGCGGCGCCGTTGTCGGTCTCCACCGCGTTAAGCTTGTCGTAGCCGACCTTTTTGACGTCGCCGCCGTAATAGATGTCCAAAAGCTCGCGGCCCTGCTCCTGGTTCAGATACACGCCGTCGGCCCGGAAGAACTTGAGCGCGTTCCATTCGATGGGGTTGTGGCTGGCCGAGATGATGATGCCGCCGTTGGCCCCGAGTTTCCGGATCATCATGGCGGCGGAGGGGGTGCCGCAGACGCCGACGTCGACGATGCGGCAGCCGGCCGACAAAAGCCCCGAGAAGACGGCGTGCTTGACCATGTCGCCGGAGACGCGGGTGTCCCGGCCCACCGCCACCGTGCCGCTGTCGGCCCAAGTGCCGAAGGCCTGGCCCAGATTGACCAGGAGCTCCGGGGTGAGGTTGTCGCCAACCACGCCCCTGACGCCGCTGATTCCGATCATCAATTTGCTCATGCTTCCATCCCCGCCATCCTTAAAAAGGGAACTCGCCCGGCTGGTAGCCGTCTTCCCAGCCCTCCGGTCCGGCCGCCGGGCCGTCCTCCTTCGGCGCTTGCCGCGGCTCCTCGGCGATTTCGTGCCGCGGCAGCGGTTCCAGGCGAAAGGCTCGGGGCTCGGCCGGGCAAACGTGGTAACAGGCCCCGCAGCCGATGCAGGAGCCGGGGGCGAAGTCGGGCCGGGTCGGCAGGTCGCCCCTTTCCTCTTGCCGAACCATGATCACGGCATGGGTGGGGCAAACCTCGGCGCAGGCGCCGCAGGCGGTGCCCTTGACCAGGACCAGGCAACGATCCAGCCGCAAGGCGGTTTTGGCGATGCGGGTCCGTTTTTTCTCCTCCGGCGGCAGGGGGAGGATCGCCCCCGCCGGGCAGGAGTTGGTGCAGGCGACGCAATCGTATTGGCAAAAACCTAGATCGAAATCCAGCACCGGCCTGGCATCCGGGCTTCCCGCCGAGGTGACGATGCGCATCGGACAGGCCGGCACGCAGGCCTGGCAGGAGACGCACAGCAGCTTGTGCCGGGACGGGGAACGGCTGCCCGGCGGCGTCAAACCGCCTTCGGCGGAGGGAGGGGAGAAAACCGTCGCCAGCCTCCGGGAGGCGATAAAGGCGCCGGCGGCGGCCAGGGAGGCTAAACGGGCTATGGCCCGGCGGCGCCCTTCCGGCACCGGAATCATCCAGCCCACGGCCGAAAATTTGCAGACCTCGAGGCAGTCGAGACAAAGGACGCAACGGGTGTGATCCAGGCTCTTGCCTTTTGCGTCGAGGCAATGGGTTGGGCAGAGCTTTTCGCATTGGCCGCAGGAAACGCATTTTTCCGGCGCGACGCCAAGGCGCAGGCCAATTGGTTCCGCCGCCGCCAGCCGGAGCAGGATGCCGGCCGGGCAGAGATGATCGCAAAAGCAACGCCCCAGGAAAAGGGGCAGGATCGCCAGCAGGACGAGGGAAAGGGCGAAGTAGGGAAGACCGGCCGGGAAGCCGGCGCCGGTCCAGCCGAAGCCGGCCGCCAATTGGGCCAGGGGTTGGAGCAGCCGGCCGAACAGGCCGGCTGGATCCGCGAGATTGGCGAATGCGACCATATGCGGGAGCAGGATCAGCCCGGCCAGGATCGCCAGGATCAGGCCGGATCCGGCCAGGGAAAGCGCCGGGAGGCGGAAGCTGGCGAGTTTTAGGCGCCGGCCGATCCGGTGGAACAGTTCCTGCACCAGCCCGGCGGGGCAGATGATCGAGCAATAGACCCGGCCGAAAAGCAGGGCGGCGACCAAAAGGGCCGCAATCAGGAAGAGGGGTTGCGCCCGGCTGAGGAGGGGAGTCAACTGCGTCGTCAGGGCGATCTTGCGGATCGCGTCGCTTTCCGGCCCGGCGAAGAAGAACATGGCGGTTAAAAAGGAAAGAAGCGGCAGGCAGAGCAGTTTTCGCAAGGCCGGCAATTTCATGGCATTCCTTGGGGCGCGCCCGGGGGCGCCGTTCGGTTCGGGTGGAGTCATTTGCCGACCGACAGGCGCAGGGCCAGGGTCGGGGGCAGGCCGGCGGCGGTAATTTTTTCCGCCGCCGCGTCAACATCGTACTCGACCCGGATCAGCTCGACCTTGGCGGCCTCGGTGTCGTAAATGGCGAAGCAGGAGCGGGGATTCTCGTCGCGGGGCTGGCCGACCGAGCCGACGTTGATCACGGTTTTTACCGAAAGGTCCAGGGGAATCGTCGGATCCAGGGTGTAGGTCATGGGGCTGGTGTCGAAAAAGGCGAGCGGGTAATGCGAATGGCCGAGGAAAAGGAGCGGCCGGTCCATCTGGCGGAAATTGTAGTCGGCGTCCTTGATGGTCTGCACATAGTTGAAGATTTCGGGGGAGTGCAGCGATCCGTGCACCAGGGAAAAATCGGGAAGATGCTGGACCAGGGGCAGGGATTTCAGCCATTTCTTGGAAGATTCAGAAAGTTGCCCGGTGGTCCAGATGACCGCCTCCTTGGCATGGGAATTGAAGTAATTCAGGTTTTGCGCCCCAATCACGGCGTGATCATGGTTGCCGCATACGGCCGGCGCCCCGAGCGCCCGGACCCGCTCGACGCACTCGTCCGGATTGGCGCCGTAGCCGACGATGTCGCCCAGACAAAGGTAGTGATCAATCTCCCGCGACTCGCACTCGGCCAGGACCGCGTCGAGCGCCTCAAGGTTGCCGTGGATGTCACCAAAGACGGCGAATTTCACAAATCATCTCCAATCGGCGGATAGCCGCCGTACAGCCTCGGCGATCTCGCGGCCGAGGACAGCCAAGCTTTCAGCCGACAGATGCACGCCGTCGGCGGAATCGGGATGGACGAAATCCCCGGCGTACAACGTCTTGAGACGGCTCCGAGCCGCTATTTTCCCGAAGGCGCGGGGCAGGGCCAGCGATTTTTCCCGGCCGCCCGCGAAAGTTTCCCCGAAAAATTCCGGGATCTCCTCAAGGTCCGGCGGGCAAACCAGCAATATTTCCGGCGGCCGGCGCCGGCCGGAGGCGGGGCCGAAAAGAGGATTGGCGGCGGCGGCGGCGATCAACTCGGCGCCGGAGGCGACGTCAATCGGCCGGGCGGCGAAGCGGGCCTTGAGATCGTTGGTCCCGAGAAAAATAATGACCAAATCGAGGGGGCGGTGGGAATCAAGCGCCATGCCCAGCGTTTTCAGGCCGTTGCGTTCGATGCCGGGGGCCAGGACGTCGTCGAAAACCGTGGTGCGGCCGCACAGCGCCTCCTCGATCACCCGGAAGCCGCCGCCCAGCCGCTCCGCCATGCGCGCCGGCCAACGCGCCTCGGGCGGGAAACGCCGGCCCATGCCGCCCGGCACATAGCCCCAGGTGTTGGAATCGCCGTAACAAAGGATGGTCCTGGTTTCTTCGGCTCGCTCCGCCGCTTCGTCGGTCATTTCCTCATTCCTGCAACAGCAGACCCATCGCCGCGCCGGCCATGAGGATCTGGCTGCCGATTTCATTCGCCGGCTTCGGGATGCAGGCGTCCACGCCGTTGCCGGGCGCCATGATCTTGTCGAAATTGTCGCTGTTGGCGGTACAAATGACGAAATGGCAGGGAATCAGCTTGTGGGTGATTTTCAGGTCGCGGCAAAATTCCACGCCGTTCCTGCCGGCCATCTCCAGGTCGCTTATGACGACGCGGGGTCTTTTCTCCATGGCGATGGCCACCCCCTCCTCCGGGTTGCCCGCCAGTTCGACGGAAAAGCCGTGCTCCTCCAGGAGCCGCCTCAGGGAGTCGCGCTGATAGATCGAGTCGGAGACGACCAGGGCCGTGCGCCTCTGGCTGGCCACCGGGGTGGAAAGCAGGTAGGATATCAGTTTGCAATTGGCTTTGAGCTTCGTCCGCAGGTAATTGAGTTCCTTCTCCAGCCTGGCCAGGTCGGCGGGATCGATGTTGTTGAGGGCGGCCTCGCGGCGGAAGCGGGAGGGGCCGGCCGCGGCGCGTTCGACATAGTTGGCCAACAATTCCAGGTTGACCGGCTTCTCCAGGATGGCCGAGGCCCCTTCGTTCACCGCCATGAGGAGATGCGCCATTGTCGGCGCCGCGCCCGGCAGGATGAAAATGAAGCCTGGGGCGTCGTCCCGCTCGGTGGCGTTCTGGAGCAGCTTGACGCTGGCGGCGTCGTTGGCCAGGTAGTCAAGCACCGCGACGGCCGCCTTGGCCCGGAGAACAGCCTCGGCGGCATTTTTGGGATTGTCGGCGACGGCGACGGGGGGGATAAGGGAAACGTCGTGCCCGCGCCCCCGCAGATCCGCCGTCACCCGCTCCCGCTCGGCCTCGTCGGCCAAACCCACCAAGATGTCAGCCATGCCCGCCTCACTCCATTGTCATGTTTTCAAAAATGCCCACCGAATAATAGCGCTGGAGTTGATTGATGAAAAACCGGTTGATGTCCTCCACGGGCAGCCGGGAGGCGAACATAATCTTCAGCCTATCCTTGACCACACCCTTTTCAATCCGCTCGAGCGTCGGCACGGAATCGATGATGTCGGCCACCATGGCGAGGCGGCGGATGATCAGGTACGCCACCAGGGACGGGTCCTGGAAAGACGGGAGCAGGTGGAGCAGGCTCTGGTGGACATGGATCTCCGGATCCGCCATCTTGGCGTGGAAGAGGAGGTTGCCGATGGGGGAAAGCCGGAAGACGCTGTCGGACTCGTCGGAGTCCCTGTCATTGTCCTGGAGCCGCATTTCGCGCCGGCGGTAGGTCTGGAGCGAGTTGACGAGATCCTTGTCCGTCACCTCGTAGCCCCGGCCGGCCCGGATTTCCGCCAACCCGGCCTCCAGGTTCTTGATCACGTCCAGCAGCAGATCGATGATCTCCTGGCTGACCGCCAGGGTCTTTTCCCGGATTTGATCCAGGATCGATTCCACCTCGTGGACAAAGGCGCCGGCGCCGACGAAACCGGTCATCATGAAATTGCCCTTGATGGAATGGAAGTGGCGGAAGATGGTGTTGACCCTGGCGACGCTTTCCGGCTCCTTCTCCAACTGGAAGACGTCCTCGTTCAACTCCTTCAAAATATCGTGGATCTCGACGAAAAACTGCTCGGCCAACCCTTCGTTCATCTCCGGGATCGCCGCAAGCGGAGCGGCGGCCTTTTTCGGAGCCGGCTTCTCCTCCCCGGCAGCCGGGACCGGCGGCGCCGGTTCCGCCGGGACGGGGAGCGGGGGCATGTCGACTAAGACGGAACTGGCTGAGCCGTAGGAGTTGGCGTCAAGAGAGGTGCCGCAGGCCATGGCGATCAGTTGGAAGGGCTCGATGATCATGCCCAACTGACTGCCGCCCAGGATGGTGGCGCCGGATATGCCGTTGGCGGCGAAGCCCTCGGGAAGGGGGATGAGAACCAGCTTCTGGGGACGGATGAACTCCGACACCTTGCAGCCGATGCGGCCGTTCTTGGCCTCGACGATGACAATGGAAACCGATTCGGACTCCAGGTCGTCCGGCAGGGCGGTCCCGGTCAGCAATTCGAGAAGGTCGTGCAAGGGCAGTATGGCGTCGAGATACATGATGTTAGCGGTCCTGCCCATGGTGGTGTTGATGTCGCTCTTCTTGATCGAATGGGTGGCGACCACGTTCCCGACCGGTATGGCGAAGAAGCCGCCGCCGGCCCGGATGATGACGGCGTCGGTGATGTTGACGGCCAAGAGTTGGGGTATCCTGTAAAGGAATTCGGTCCCCTTGTCGGGAGTGGATTCGATGATGATTTCGCCCCCGAGCGATTCGACCGTGGATTTGACCACGTCCATCCCCACGCCCCGGCCGGAAATCTCCGTGGCTTCGCGAGTGGTGGAAAAGCCCGGAGCCATAATCATTTTCTGACACTCGCCCGGGGACAGGGGGGAGTCCGGGGGGATGAGCCCCTTTTCAACGGCGACTTCCCGGATCAAGGCGTAGTCAAGCCCCTTGCCGTCGTCGCGCACCGAGACGAAGGTGAAGCCTTCCTTTTTGTGGGCCGAAAGGGTGAGCTTGCCGGTGGGCGGCTTGCCGACATGCTGGCGGTCCAGGGGATCCTCCAGCCCGTGGTCGATGGCGTTGCGGATCTGGTGGGCCAGCGGCTCGTAGATGCGCTCCGCCACGGTCTTGTCGACCAGGGTGTCCTCGCCCACGATCTCGAAATCCACTTGCCGGCCGCGTTTTTTGGCGATGTCGCGGACCAGCCGGCGGAAGCGGAGGAAGGTTTCCTTGATCGGCACCATCCGGATGTCCATAACCAGGTGGTGGAGGTCGGAGGAGATGCGGCTGGTGCTCATGGAGGCGAGCTTCACCATCTCCATGGTGTCCTTGTCGACCTCGGCGGCGAGATTGGCAAGATGGCGCTGGAGGATGGAAATGTTGGAGGCGGCGATGATTATCTCGCCGGTCAGGCCGAGCAGAGTGTCGAGATGGGATATCTTGACCGGCATGCGGTCGAGTTCGGCATCGACCCTGGCTTTGCCGACGTCGGCGGTCGGATTACCATTCATGGTCGGCTATCCTCGCCAGAACCGTTCTCAGCATGTCCGCGGAGGGCGGCTTGATGATGTAATCGTCGGCCCCCAGACGCAAGGCGCGGAAAATGTACTTGGCGTCGTCATGGGTGGAAATGATGACGATGGGCAGACGCCGGTGCGCCGGCGAGTTCTTGAGCGCCTCGGTGAGCTCGAAGCCGTCCATTTCCGGCATGACCAGATCGCTTATGACCAGATCGCATTTGCCGTCCTTGAGGATCGCCTGGGCCTCCAGGCCGTTCTCGGCCTCCCTGGTCAGCGCGCCAAAGCCGGTCATAATGTCCCGGATGGCGTGGCGCACCGCCGGATAATCATCAACTATGAGAATCGACTTGCCCTTCCAGGACGCCTCGGCGGTGATCGCTGTCATCGGAAATCCCCTTCGCCGCGCAATTGACGAAACCCCGGCCATTGGCCCGGTCGGCCAGCCGCCCCGCCGCCCGATAGCATGATTCTTGACGATATTATAAGGCATCCGGCCTGTTTGTCCATAAAATAAGTACACCGGGTAGAGCTACTGACACCACACAGTCAAATACCGGCGTTAAACAGACACAACCATGCCATCCAAAAGCAGATACGGTAATGGCGGCTGACCGGCCGGTCGAGCGTCAGTCAGCCGCCGATCCCCCCGCGGACGCCGCCATGAACAGAATATTAACAGAACGGTTCCCGGCGGATTTGCGTCGAGTCGTCGAAGTTTGG
>JAISYD010000066.1 GCA_031270145.1 Planctomycetota bacterium | reverse complement strand
GGCCGGCGCCGCGGATTAACGCCGGCAACCTCAATGGCCGGGCGGCCCGGAAGCCGCTCCGGTCGGACATAGGTCATCTGCATCAGGAGAAAAAACATGGAAAGAATTGGGAAATTCGCGACGCTTATGGCGATCGCCGCCCTGGCCGGCTCCGCCGCCCTGGCGGGAAATTGGCCGGAGCGCCCGGTCGAAATCGTGGTGCCCACCAGCCCGGGCGGCGACACCGACACCAACTGCCGCATCTTCCTCAAGTACCTTGAGAAGGAGCTCGGCCAGCCGATGGTGGTGGTGAACATGTCGGGCTCCGCCGGCACCATCGGGCTGAACAACGTGAAAAACTCGGCCCCCAACGGCTACCGGGCCTTGTTCTACCACAGCGGGGCGCTGATCGCCAACATCATGGAGATGATGGACTATTCCATCACCGAAGGGTTCGAGGTGGCGGGCATGCCGGTCATCGACAAGTCCAACTGTTTCGCCTCCAACATCAAGGCTCCCTACAACAACATCAAGGAACTGGTGGACTACGTCAAGGCCCATCCGGGCGACGTCAGCTTCGGCACCGAGAGCGGCTCCTTCACCCACCTGCACATACTGGCCCTGGCGGCGGCGTCCGGGGCCGAGTTCAACATCGTCGACGCCGGCACCGCCGCCGAGAAGACCACCGCCCTCCTGGGCGGCCGCATCGACGTCATCGGCACCCAATACGGCCTGATGAAGGGCTTCATCGACAAGAAGGAATTCAAATGCCTCGGCATCCTCTCCGACCAGCGCCTGGCCGGCGCCGAGGACGTCAGCACCTTCGCCGACTCCGGCTACAACCTGGTGTTCGACAAATTCTTCTACATGATTTTCCCCAAGGGGACGCCAAGGGCCATCATCGACACCTTCAACGCCGCCTCCAAGAAGGTGGCCGAGAACCCCGCCTACATAGCCGACTGCAAGAAGAACTTCGTCAACGCCAGCTACATGACCCCCGAGGCGGCGGTCAAGTACATTGACGAGCAGTTCGCCCTCTACAAGAAATACGAGAAAGCGCTGACCGGCAATTGACCGGGCCCGCGCGATCGCGCCCCGGGAGAAGCGTCCAATTTAACGCCGCCGGCCGGGAGCGTCCCGGCCGGCGGTTTTTATCGCGGGCATTAACGTCGGCGGCTGGAACCCGCCGCGGGGCTACAGCTTGATCATGAAGCCGCGGATGGTCTCCACCAGGCTGGCGTAGCCGCCCAGGAACTGGCTGAGGGTGCGTTTGGTGGGCAGGAACTCGACGAACTCCTCCGGCTTCATGCCGTCCGGCTCGTAGGCCTTCCGAAAGTCGGGGAAGTATTTCAGGAGGGCTTCGACGATCTTCGGGTCGACCGGGACGTCCATGCGCGGCGTTGGATCGATGCCGGACTTGTTGATGACGTCCTGCCAGTCCGAGGTGATGGTGAGCACCACGTCGCCGCCGACGAACTCGGACCACTGCATGACGTTGCGGTAGGCGGCGGACAAGAGGCGGGTGGCGTATTTCTTCTCGCCGTAAATCCGGTAGGCGCGCTTGAAGCAGGCGATGCCGGCCCACTCCAGTATGCCCGGATCGCAGGGGGTGCCCTGCTTCGCCCAAATGGCCTTCAGGGCGTCGTCCAGACGACCGACCATCATGGTACAGATCGGGGACATCTGGGAAATGTCCTTCCCCTCCTTCTGGCGGCGCTTGAGGCCGCGCTCCACCGCCTCGGCCACCGCCAGCACCTGGGGTACACAGAAGCTGACCGTGGCGTTGACGCTCACGCCCTGGTAGGTGGACTCCTCGACCGCCTCCACGCCCTCCTTGCTGACCGGCATCTTCACCTGCATGTTGGGGGCCAAGGCGTTGAAGTGGACGGCCTGTTTCCACATGGCCTCGGCGTTCCGGTAATTCTTGGCGTTGGTCTGGATGGATATGCGCCCCTTCTTCCCCTTCTCTTTCTTGAAGACGTCCTCGAACAATTTGGCGCCCTTGACCGCCATCTCCTCGTTGACCTTCCAGGCGATGTCGTCCTCGGTGGCGTGCGGCATCTGCTGGATCAGCTCGACGATGCGGTCGCGCCAAAGGTGCATCTCCTTCTTGAGGACATTGCCGACGATGACCGGATTGGTGGTGGCGCCGGTGGCGCCGTTGGCGATGGCCGGCTCCAGCTCGCAGATGGCGCAGGAGTCGTTCCAGAACTCGGTCTTGGTGGTCATTACAGTCTTGTGGAGCGGGGATTTGTATTCCATAGGGCTTCTCCTAGAAAAATAATCCGGCGAATGCGTCGCCGTCCGCATGAAACAATTGCCACATTAAAGCATCGACACCGGATCGATGTCAAGGATTAAACGCGCGCCCCGGTCCAAACCCGGCCTCAGGTCGGCGCCGGCCAGCCAGGCGGCCAGGATCCGGTTGTCGGGCGCGAAGAGGAGCATATGCCGGCGGAACACGCCCTGGAGCCGCTCGATCTCGCACGGCGCCGGCCCCAACAGGCGGCAGCCGCCCGGCATGGCGGCGCGCACCGCCCGACCCGCCGCCTCGGCGGCGTCCCGCGCCGCCTCCTCCCTCCCGCCCTGGATCACGACCCGGGCCAGCCGCCGGCCCGGCGGATAACCCAGCCGGCCGCGGCCGGAAAGCTCCCCCGCCACGAAGGCGGCATAGTCCTGCGCCGCCGCCGCCGCCACGGCCGGATGTCCGGGCTGGAAAGCCTGCACCACCGCCAAGCCCGCCTTGCCGGCCCGGCCGGCCCGGCCGATGACCTGGGCCACCAGTTGGAAGGTGCGCTCCGCCGAACGAAAGTCGGACAGCTCCAGCGCCGCGTCGGCCATGAGCACGCCGACCAGGGTGACGTTGGGAAAATCAAGGCCCTTCGCCACCATCTGAGTGCCCAGCAGGACGTCGTACTCGCCCCTGGCGAAAGCGGCGAGGGAGGACTGATGGGCGCCCCTGGCTCTCATGCTGTCCGAGTCCATGCGCAGCAGCCTGGCCCGGGGAAACAAACCGGCCAGCGCGTCCTCGGCCCTTTCGGTGCCGGCGCCGAAAAAGCGGAGGCTGGCGGCGCCGCAGGCGGGGCAGGACTCCGGCACCCCACGCTCGGAGCCGCAGCAGCCGCAGCGCAGCAGCCCGGCCCGCCGGTGGTGCGTCATGGCCACGTCGCAATTGCCGCACATGACCGCCTCGCCGCAGGCGGCGCAGCGGACCGAGGTGTGGAAGCCGCGGCGGTTGAGGAAGATTATGGCCTGTTCCCGTCGCTCCAGGCAGCCGGCCAGAGCCCGCTCCAACCGGCGGGAAACCAGGGCAAGCCGACCGGTCTCGACCCATTCCCGGCGGATATCCACCACTTCGACGCCGGGCCGCCGCGCCCCGCCGGGCCGGGAGGTCAGGCGCAGCAGCCGGTGCTTGCCCGAATCGGCGTTGACCCAACTTTCCAGGCTGGGGGTGGCGGAACCAAGCACCGCCAGCGCGCCGGCCAGCCTGGCCCGCATCAGGGCGACGTCGCGGGCGTGGTAGCGGGGATCGTTGTCCTGCTTGTAGGTGCGTTCGTGCTCCTCATCCACCACCACCACTCCGAGATTACGCAACGGGGCGAACACCGCCGAGCGCGCCCCCACCGCCACCCGCACCCCGCCGGAGCGCAGCCGCCGCCAATGCTCCGCCCGCTCGCCGTCGCCGAGATGGGAATGGAGCACCGCGATCTCCCCGAAACGGCGGCGGAAGCGGGACGCCGCCTGGGGCGTGAGGCTGATCTCCGGCACCAGGACCAGGGCGCTTTTGCCCGCCGCCAGGGCCAGGGCGATCAGCCGCAGATACACTTCGGTCTTGCCGCTGCCGGTGACGCCGTGCAGAAGAAAGGAGCGGAATTCGCCGTTCCCGACATGCGGCGCCATCTCGGCCAGCGCCGCCGTCTGCTCGGCGGTGAGGACCGGTTCGGCGGCGGCGGAACTCCCCTCCCCCCCTTCCCCGGCGGGAAAGGGATCCTCCCAGGCCGCTTCCGCATCGAGCAGGCGAATCAACCCCTTTTTGGCCAGTTGACGGAGGATTTCCGCCGAGGCGGCCTTCCCGAGGTCGGGGCAATCGGCGGGCAGGACGGCGCCCGGATGCCCGCGGAACCAGGCGAGGAGCTCCAGAAGCGCCGCCGCCTGTTTGGGGGCCCGCCGACCCAGCTCCGCCGCCCCGGCTTCGATCAGGTCGGGATCGGACGCCAGCTCCACCCTCCTGGCCAAGCGTTCCCGCCGCCCATGCTTCACGCCGGCGGGGATGGCGGCGGCCAGGGCCATGCCCCAGCCGCAGTGGTAATAGGCGGCGACCCAGCGGGACAATTCCAGGATATCCTCCGGTATGCGCTCCTCTTCCGGAGAGATATCCAGCAGTTCCTTGATAAGCGCGGGATCGATGGGCGCAACCGGGGAAAGCGACACCACCACGCCCCGCGTCCGGCGGCGGGCGAAGGGGATTTCGGCCCGATCACCGGGGCGTATACGCCCGGCCAGGCGCTCCGGCACCCGGTAATGGAATATTTCGCTGAGCGGCGCCTCCACCACCACCCCGGCGTAGAGCTCCGCCCCGGAACGGCTCAAGCCATCCTCTCCGCCTGGAAGGCGCGCTGAGGGTTAACCATGGCGTCCTGCGCCGCCACCAATTGCAATTCGTTGGAACCCGCCGCCTTGGTGGCCAGCATGACCTCGTATACGGCGGCGGCGGTGAACTCCAGCGCTTCGCGGGGCGACCGGCCGAGAAGAAGGGAGGCCAGCAGGAGGCCGCTGGTAAGATCCCCCACCCCCACCGGCTGGCGCTCGAAGTGGATCATGGGGCGGCGGATGTGCCAAGCCTCGCCCGGCGCGATCAAAAGCATCTCGAACGAGCCCGGATCCGAGGCGGCGTAGCTCAGGTGCTTCACCAGCACCATGCGCGGCCCCTTGTGGCAGAGTTCGCGGGCCGCTTCCAGGCAGCCGGCCACGTCGCGCAGCTCGCAGCGCATCAGGGTCTCCAGCTCGAGGACGTTCGGCGACATGATGTCGGCGGCGAGGACGGCGCGGTCCCGGTGAAATTCGGCCACCCCCGGCGCCACCTTGCAGCCCTTGACCGGATGCCCCATGACCGGATCGCAAAAGAACCAGGCGGCGGGGTTGGCCTTTTTCACCCGCGCCGCGATTTGCAGCAACACCTCGCCCTGCTCGGCCGAGCCGATGTAGCCGGACAGGACGGCATCGCAGGCGACCAGCTTCCCGATCGCCTCCAGGCCGTCGGCGATGTCCAGGAAGTGCTCGCGCGACATGACCATGCCCTTCCAGCCCTCGGGATATTGGGTGTGGTTGGAGAATTGGACGGTGTTCAGCGGCCAGACGTCCACCCCAAGCCGCCGCATCGGGAAAACCGCGGCGGAGTTGCCGGCATGGCCGTAAACGACATGGGATTGGATGGACAGGATTGATTTCACGCCGACCCCCTTTTACATCGCCGCCGATGCGGCGTCACTCCGCCGCCTGGGCCAGCCCGACGTTCTCCAGCACGCCCTGCACGCTCAGCACCAGCCCGACCCGGCCGTCCCCCAGGATGGAGCCGCCCTGGAGGCAGCGGATGTTGGCGAACTCCTTGCCGAGATCCTTCACCACCACCGACTGCTGGCCGATCAACTCGTCCACCAGGAAGGCGGCGCCGATGCCTTGCTTGCCCTGAATCAGCACGGCGGTGGCATCGGTGGTCTTCTCGACCGCATTGCCGGAATAAATGCCCAGCACCCGGTTCAGCCTGACGATGGGGTGGAGCACGCCCCGCACATTCAGCACTTCCTGGGAGCCCTGGATGACGTGCACCTGCGCCGCCGACGGCTTGACCGATTCGCGGACGTCGGAGAGCGGGATGATGTAGAACTGATCGCCGACCCGGGCCACCAACCCGTCGATGACGGTGAGGGTGACGGTCATCGGGAGGATGATGGTGAAGACGCTGCCCTTGCCCAGGGCGGAATCCACCGCGATGCTGCCGTTCATCTTGGTGATGTTCGAGAGCACCACGTCCATGCCGACGCCGCGGCCGGAAACATCGGTCACCACCTTGGCGGTGGACAGCCCGGCGTTGAAGATGAGCCGGAAGGCATCCTTGTCCGGCAGGTTGCGGGCCGCGTCCTCGGTCAGCATCCCGCGGGAAACCGCCTTGGCCTTGACGGCGGCGACGTCCAGACCCTTGCCGTCGTCCTCAATGGTCAGGGTGAACTTCTCCTCGGTCGCGAAGGCGTTGACGCGTACGCGGCCGGTTTCCGGCTTGCCGGCCGCCAGACGCTCGGCCGGCGGCTCGATCCCGTGGTCGACCGAATTGCGGATCATGTGGACCAGCGGGCTTTCCAGCCCCTCCAGCAGCGACTTGTCGATTTGCACATCCTCGCCCACGATGTCGAGCTCGATCTTCTTGTTGAGGGCGGCGGCGGTGTCGCGGATGATGCGATGCAATTTCTGCAGGACCGTCTTCAGCGGCACCCGGCGGACCTCCATGAGGCTTTTCTGGAGGTTGGCCGACAACTCGTTGAAGGACAGGTTGGCGTTCTTGAATTCCTGCGACACCTTCCGCACCTCTGGATATTGCTCCAGCTTCTTTTGGATATATGCGAACACTTCGCCGGTGATGATGAGCTCGCCGACGAAACCCATGAAGTGGTCGACCTTCTCCTCCGCCACCCGCAGGGTCTTGCCGGACGACTCCTGGTGGGTCTGGCCGCCGGCCGTCGGCCTGGCGGCGTCCCGGGGCGGCGCCGACGCGGCCTCGGCCGGCTTCTCCGCCGGCTTGGCCGGACCCGGGGCGGACGGCTTGTCGTCGGCTAGCGCCTTGTCGACCTGGGCCAGTATCTTGTCGACCTGTTCCCGGAACATGGCGCGCATTTGCTCGTCGATGCCGACGCCGCTGTTGGCCAGCATGTCCAGGTCGCCCGCCAAAGCCGCCGCCCGGCCAAACTCCGGCTTGCCGGCCTTCTCGCCCGCCTCGCCCAACTCCTGTAAGCTGCTGGTCAAGCCGGCCAGGGCCCGGGCATCCTCCACCACGGCGGCGGGATCGGCGATGAAAGCCTCGATCCGGCCGATCTGCCCGGTGACGTCGGCGTCGCCCAGCTTGTAGACGAAGCGGGCCGGCTGGCGCCGCTCCAGGAAGGAGAGGATGCTGGTCAGGCGTTCCGAAATCAAGCTCTGCATAAGATCGTCGAAGCCGATGCCGGCCCCGTGGATGGTGACGAAATCGTCCTGGATCCGCTCCAGCGCCTTGCTGAGCCCCGGGCTGCCGGCCGACATGCCCCGCAGCGCGGCGATGTTGCCGATGAAGGCGTCCGACGGTCCGGAATCCTTTTCCAGCTTCTGGATGTCGGCGACAAAGTCCCGCATCGCCTTGATGACGTCGGTGACGTTGTTGTTCAGCAGGTAGAAGTCGCCGCCGCCGCCGATTTCGTATCTTTCGAGCTTTTTCAGGATGTTGTCGAACCGCTCCCGGATCAGGCTGGTCATCAACGGGTCGAAGCCGATGCCGGACTCGTGGATAGTGATGAAGTCGTCCTTGATCTGCTCGACCAGGGCGATTATCTCCTTGTCGCCCTTCTCGCCATTGTCCTCGATGAGTTGGATGGCGGTGAGGAAGGCCTCGCACCTGGCCTCCTCCTTTTCGTTTTTTTCCAGCCCGGCGATGAAGCCGGCGGCGGTGTTGACGAACCCCGTGACGTCCTCCGACCCCAAACGGTAGCCGACCGAGGTCGGGCCGTCGCCCCCGCCCGCCCCCTTGAAATAATCGGGCAGGGCCGCCTCCACGAAGGCATTGATGGCGCCGCCCAGCGCCTCGAGGGCGGCGGCGTCGCCCCCCTTGGCCTTGCCGTAGACATCCAGCAATTTGCCGGCCGCCCTCTCCGGAGAGTCGGCCGCCGACGCCGGTCCGGCGGATGGCGCGTCGCCCGCCGCCTGGTTCATAATATCAAGGTGCGCCTGCTCCTCGGGAAGGAAATTGCCGGAAAAGTCGCCCTGGGCCAAGCGGTTGATCATGCCGCGGAGGAAATCCACGCCCTTCAAAAGCAGATCGATGAGATGGGGGGTGGCGACGCGTTTGCGGGAGCGAAATTCCCCCAGGAAGTTTTCCATGACATGGGCGAATTTCTTGATGTTGGTCAGCCCAAAGAAACCGGAATTGCCCTTCACCGAATGTACTGGCCGGAATATCCCGTCCAGGATCGACATGTCATCCGGGGTCGCCTCCAGGGAAACGAATAGCGGATCAAGGCCGTCAAGGAGTTCTTGGCTTTCGGAAATGAAGTCCTGCAATAGACTTGGGTCCATGCCGCCCATGTCTGGCGCTGAATTGTCCGCCATATCTTCGCTCCATGGCAACCCTGTGGCAATGCCTCCGGGAATCCCCGGGGAAACGTCCCGAACCAAGCCGATTATATACAAAATAAAGGGGATGGGGAAATGAAAAATCCCGCCGGCCTTCCGGCCAGCGGGGCCCAGGCATTAAAATTTCCCTTGGGCGGATCAATGCCGCCTAAACAATGAACCGGAGACCTGGAAATAAGACCGCCCGCCTAGCCGCCCTCCCAGACAAATCGACAGGCATGCTTTTACACGTCGCGAGCGATAAAACAATTGCCCGCCCATTTATGCCTTGGCCCTGGAATGACCCTTGATTTCAATCCGCCTTCCTTGCGCGATTTTTGGAGTTGTCGTATTATTTTCCACTGGCGGCTGCGGTGTTTGACGCATCCGCCGATACGGAGAAACTTCCATGCGTCAATTCGGATTGCGCCGTTCACTAGTGTTCGGCACGGTATTTTTTTCCGTCTGCCTGGCCCTGGCGGCGATTGGCTGCACCGCCTTCCCTTTCCGGGGGCGGCAGATCCTGCGGGCGGTTGGCGGCTATGAATCC
>JAISYD010000061.1 GCA_031270145.1 Planctomycetota bacterium | reverse complement strand
ACCAGGCCATCCATCGCCATAACGCGCCTTTTCCCGCTCCAGCTCGCCGGCGGCGTGAAGAAGGCGACAATCGACAGGGATATCGGCCCGTCGTGCGGCGGCGCCTCTCCGGCCGCCTGGCGATAGGCCAGGGCTATAAGGTTTTCGCGCCGGGCGTCCTCCGCCGGCTGATATGTCCGGACGAATTTCCCCATCCGGGCGAAGCGCGGCCGCATTTTGCCGGCGGGGACGCCGGGGACGACGAAGGTGACGGTCATTTCGGAATCCTTTTGGGGACGCGCACCACCTTCGCCTCGAGCCGGCGCCGGGTGCGTTCGTCCAGCATTTCCCTGAAGTCCTTGAGCGGCCGGTTGGTGCCGGCGACGGTCGCCCTGGCCTCGCGGTAGCGGCGGTCGAGGAGAATCCAGAGCATCCGGTACTGGTAGCTTTCGTCGTGGGCGGACTTGGCGGCGGCGAGGCAGTACAGGTCGTCCAGGGCCAGGACGTCGGCGCTCGCCAGCCGGTCGATGTAACCGCTTTCCGACAGCCCCTCGTCCATCCGGCTCCGGAGGCCCAGGTAAAAGTCCTCGGCGGCGAGGTAGCGGACCGACAGCCCCCTTTCGAGCGCCTCGAAAAGCATCCCGCACAGGAGGTGGGTCTTCCCCCCTCCCGGCTCGCCCGCCAGCAGGAGGCCGTTGCCCTCGGCGAAAGCCTCCACCGCCTCCCGGCAGGCCGCCGCCGCCGCCCGGTGGGCGGGGCTCGGCGTCTCGTAATTCGCCAGCCGAGCCGGGAGGAACCGGCGCCCGACCCCGGAGGATTTCCAGGCCTCCTCCAGCCGCCGGCGCTCGCCTTCGGCCCGGAGGCGGGCGGCTTCCCGGGCCCGCTCGCCCATGGCCTCCAGATCGACATGGCCCCAGCTTTTAGAGGCTGGCCCCGGTTTCAACGTCCGAATAGTCGGGGACTTCCCGGCCTCCCTCCCTTCGCGGTTCCCTTCGAGCGGCGGCGCCATTTTCCGGTCCTCCGTTCCTGGTCCATTCCCGGAGAATTCCCCGGGCGTAGTCCAGCGCCCGCTTCCCCTTCAGTTCCCGGCGCCCGGACTCCAGCAAGGCCTTCTCAATCCACTCCGCCGGAAAGCAGTCCAGGAGGAGCAGCCGGAGCCGCGGCTCCGGCATGAGGCCGAGCACCGCCTCGCCCGCCCGGACCAGGGATTCCGGCGGGCTTTCGCCAAGCGTCTTCGGGCCCGGAGACTCCGGGTCCGGCGGAGCGGTTCCTCCGCCCCCGCCTCCGCGCCCGCGCGCGGGAGAGGGAGAGTTTACCGAAGTAGAAGATGAAGTACGGCGATTTTGGTTAACCCCCCCCTGACCCTTTTGGTTGGAATTTTGGTTATCCAAATCTTCAACCAAATTCGGTGCATCCTTTATTTTTGGGTTGCCGCCCTTTTTGCCGTTCTCGCGCCATGCCTTCTTGTTTGCTTCGTCTCGGACCATACGGCGGGAATAGATGCATCCTTCCTCGCCGTCACTGCCGTGCGGGGTGCGGGAGAATACGCCGGAGTCGTCAAGCTCCCGCAAGTGGAGGGAAGCCTCGTCCGTGTCGCAGCCGGCCATGCGGGCGATCTGCGCCAGGGAAGCGGGCTTGCCATTTACTTGGAGGTAGCCCCTGCGGTCGCACTCGAACATCCGACAGAGCAATTCGATCCAAAGGCCTCTCGCGGCCAGGGAGACGCTGCGCAAAGACGGGTCTTTCAACCAGTCGCCGGGGTAGAATTGCAAAGAAGGCTTTTTCTTGGATGCCATCGGATTTTACGCTTCAGTCGTCCAACCTCGCGAAAAGGTTTCCCTGGGCTCGCTTCCCGGCCATGTAGTCCCGGGTCCTGGCCAGCACCTCTTCGATGGCCTCGGCCGCCGCGATGCTATAATGCGCCTCTCCGTCGCCATCTTCGCCGCAACGCAGCGGCATCTGGGGGACGTTGAGCGCCGTCGCTTTGCCGTTGGCCAGGGTGAGGGCGGTTCCGATCCCCGCGTGCAGGCCGCCTTCGTCATGCTCCTTGAAGTTGACGCTCTTGACGGCTATGTCCTTCGTTTGCCATTCGCGTTCCTTCCGGTCCCGGAACACGATTTCGGCGACGAAGGGGGCGAGCGCCTGGAGGGCGCCGGTGAACTCGGAGGACGGCTCGTCGTCCGATTCCATCTCGAAATCGTTGTGGGCGCCGTTTTCGACCACGCCGTAGCTGACGCTGACCTTCCGGTTGACGAAGCGGACGCGGGAAATCTTCGCGCTTTCCACCCACCGCCGCTTCTCTTCCCGGCGTTGCTCGCCTTCGGATTTCCGCCGGTTGTATTCCGCGTTCATTTTCTGCGCCGTCTCGCCCTTTTTGGGCGGGACGGCCACGGCTTGTTCGGGCATCGCTTTTCTCCTTTATGCCGGCTATTCCTCCTCCTCCCCTTCTTCCTCGTTGTCCTCCTCCTCCTCCTCCTCTTTCTCGTCATCCTCGTCATCCGCGCCGTCATCTTCGCCCGGATCCTCGTCGGCCGCCTTCCTCTTCTTTCCCTTCTTCGCCTTCGCTGCCTTCTCTTCCGCCTCCGCCTTGGCCAGGGCTTCCTTGATGGCCGCCTCCACCACGTCGGCGTCGAGGCCGCAGTACTCGCATATCGCCTTGCGCTCCGCCGCCGGGGTGGCGTTATGGATGTAGATGACGCGCTCCGTCAAACTGTCGCGAACGCATCGCCAGAGGGCCTGCAATACATCGATAAACGGTCCCTCACTCCGCAGATTTTGTTGCGCGGGCAACCTGCCGCCCCAATTGCACAGCAAGGCCAGCAGCTTTCCATTGTCAAAATTGGCGACAGTAGACGGTATTTCCTTGGGCAGGCGCCTCCTCATCGCGGCGCGGAAAGCGTTCTCTTTCAGATCCCTCTTTATTCTCGCTTCTTCATCCCGGCGGCGCTCCTCCGCCCGTTTCCGTTCCCGCTTCTTTCGTTCCTCGGGCGAGGGTTCCTTTTCGTCCGGCGGATATGCCCATGCCAAAAAGACCTCGCCCAAGCCGTCGCCATGCACAACCACCACCTTGCACTTTACCGCATCCAGCGGCGGAGGCTTCTCTTCGTCGCCTTCCTTAATTTTCCCAAAATCTCCGGCGCAGATGGGCGCTGCCAAACTTTCTTCCAATTCATCGATTTCTTTGCTCGACAGATAATCTTCTATCACCGGCAGGGCGTCGGGATTGGCTTCCAATATCGTTTTCAGCCAGGCGACGGTCTTGGCCTGCCAGCACGCGGGGTTCAGACAAAATGCCTTGGCGGGATCGCCGGCGTCCTCGGCCAGGGCGGCGAAAAGATCCCCGTGCCGGTCCGAGCGCTCGCGGCAGATTGAGCAGAGCGTTGTGCCGCTCGGAAACTGGCCCGCCGGCAAATTGTCCTCGTACTCCTCCGGCCACGGCCGCTGGTCGAGCCGCTGCAGGGCCTGGGCGATGGTGCGGCGAAAATCCCCGGCGCCCCGGCGCCATTTGACGCGGCCGTCCGTGAGCAGCTCGTCTTGGACGTCCGCCGGCAGGATGGCCAAGTCCTCCAGCCGCTCAACGCTGTCGCGGACGTGCTCATACCCCGTGTCCGGCTTGGCCAACTCCTCCCGCCAGGCCGGCGAGAGATTGGGCAGCTTCGCCCGCCGGCGCACCCAGGTTTCGCTCCGCCCGAGCCGGGCGGCCACCTCGGACACGTCGCCGGCGTGGATGGACAGGAGCGCCGCCACCCCGTCGCCCTCCTCCAGCGGGGTCAAGTCGCGGCGCATGAGGTTTTCGGTAATGCGATCGGCCTGCGCGGTCCGCTCGTCGATTTCGCGGACCAGGGCCTCGATGGTTTGCCGGCCGAGCCGCCGGCAGGCCAGCCATCGGCGCTCCCCGTAGACGATTTCGTACTCGTACCGGTCATCCCTGACCGGCCGCACCGCGATCGGCTGGAGCAAGCCCCGCTCACGGATCGACGCGGCCAGATCGTCGATGGACGGGTCGTCCGGGGCGACGGCGCGATTATGCGGGGACGGCCGGATCGCCTCCACGGACAGTATCACCACCGCCCCGGCCGTCGGCAATGCCGGCGGCGGCGGCGGGGGCTTGCGCTTGACGCGCTTTTCTTTTGTCATTTGGGTGTCTCCTCTTTCTCCATCCCCGCCGACAGCGGGGTTATTTTGTACACCGTAACCCTCCCGGCCGCCCGGCGAATCTGGGCCAGCGCCGCCCGGTAGGACGGCGCCTCGACGACGGCCCGGATGTCCTCGCCGGCGTCGGCCGGGAGATAGTGGACGAAATACTTGGGCATCAGCGGCATGCCTCCTCCAGGTCGGAGAGTTCATCCATCGCCTCCCGGCGGCGGGTCTCCGCGAGCCGCGAATCCTCGTCCAGCCGGGCCTTGGCGGCGGCGATGAGCGTCGTCCGCAAGTCCGCCAGGGCCACCAAGGCGGCGTGCAGGGCGTCATAATCGCCGATCGTCTCGCGGAAGGGCTTGCGGGTCAGCCGATCCAGCAGGATGACGGATTGGTCCTGGTAATGGTCCACCGTCGGGGCGGCGATCAAGGCCGGCGTCTCCTTGCCGGCTTCGGTCCCCGCAAGTTCGGCCAGGCCGTTTCCGAGAGCCTTGCGCCCCTGTTTAGGGGCTTTCTTTGTCGTCATTGTTTCCCCTTCTGTTTAAATTTCGCCGCCGCTGGGCAGGTCGCCCAATGCGGCATGTAACCGTCAACCGCCGCCCGGGCGAAGGGCGAAGTCGGGTCGATGATTTTCCCGGTTGCCACCTCCCCGGACGGCGTGACGATCCGGTCACTCCCCGCCCCCGGCAGATAGCGGACGGGCGGGAGGTTGCAAGGCATGCTGCTGCCGCTCGGCATTTTTATCCAGGCGACGGAGGCCCCGCACCCTTTGCAGTTCGGCATGGCTATTTCCTGGCTTTCCGGGCCGGCGCCTGGGCTCCGTCGTAGGCCCATTCCGCGTCGGCGGGGGTATCCGCCTGGGACTGGGACTGGGCGTAGGCGATGGCGTTTTCGACGTAATCCCGGGGATGGCTGTATACTTTGACTTTCTTTGTGTTTTGCAAATCACGCCACGTCTGGCCGGGCTTGATGTACTCGATATGCACCAGGTATTGATTGACCACGTACTCGTTGGCGGCCAGGAGCGCCTCGGCCTCGGCGTCCGCCGCCTCGATCCTTTCCGAGGCCGACAGCGGCCGCGCCGGGGCGGCTTTCGGGGTAGCCGGCTGCGAGGGGGCGGGTTCCTGGGCCGGCTCGGGCGCCGGTTCAGGGGCCGGCGCCGACTTGCTCGCCAGCTTTGCGTCCACCGCCCTATGGCCGGCCGGGTCTCCCGCCTTGATCTCATCAAGGTTGACCTTGCCCTTTTCCGGAGCGTTGGTCTTTTTGCCGGCTGCTTCCATCACCTCGGCCCAGGTGGCGTGTCCGTCGCGGATCGCCGCGTAGACCTCACGGAGAGTCTGCGTTTCGGCGGGGGTGCACATCCCCGTCCCATGGCCAAGATAGGCCTCCAGGTCGCTCGGCATTACGCCAATGGCCGCGAAACTGTCAATTAAGCGCTTCCGGGCCGCATCCGGATCCTGGGCGTCCCGCTGGCGCATGGTCTCCACCGCCTCGTCCATGCACTCCTCAATAATGTCCTGGGGAATAAGTTGGAGCTCCAGATTGCGCCGTTGCTTGGCGCACAGATTGGCTTCCTTAGTCACTAGTTCGTCGTCGCTGGCCTTGATGAGATATACCGTCTCGCCCTTGGTGTTCTCCCGGTTGCCAATTACCTCCTGGCCGCGACGGACGGTCTTCCGCTCGATGATTTTTTTAATGCAAATCGTCCCGGCCTTGGTAAGGTTGGTCTCTAGATCGGTAACCGAGACCTGGACAATGCGCTGCTCGTCGTCTTCGTAGATCACCTCCTGCCGGGTGTCGATGTTTCCGAAGATTTTCACCGCTTCGTCCGCGAACCGAATGGATGGGCCTTCCACATGCCTATCGCCAATGGGCTTCCGGTACTGGGCCGCCTCGGCGAACCGGGGCCGCCGGCAGGTGGCGAGCATCTTGATGCGTGACTCGTCGATATTCCGGGGACGGTGCAGAGCCACCATGAACCGGGCCTGCACCATCGCCTTAGCGGTCTCCGCCGCCGCCGTCACAGCCGTCTCCGCGCTCCGGGTCAGAGCCCGGCCCTCAAAGTCCTGCCGGGCTTCCGTACCCCTGGCCAACTTATCATCTGTTGTCATTCCGTATTCCCCTTTTTCTTCGCGGTCGTCGTCAGACCGCCACGGATACCTTGTTGCAAACACCCTCACATGTCTTGTAATAGCCGCACCATTTCGGATGGCACCACCAGGGCCGCGGCGCCATGCTGGCAGCAAATGGGAAGACCTGCTTGTCGATCCCGTCCGCGATCCGCTCCAGGGCCCGGACCAGCGGCGCAAACTCCCGCTTCTCCCTCCGCGTCTCCAGCACTACCGTTTTCGGCACCTTGGTCTTCACGACATAGCCAAGCCGGGCCGTCGGGATTTCCCCGTCCAGGGTCAGCTTGGCCAGGCTGTACATGGTGATCTGCCCGCTCTGCTCTGCCTCGTCCTCGGCCGGTGACCGCTTGGCAGTCTTCCAGTCCCAGATCGCTTCGCCGTCGTCGCAGTCGATAGTCCCGGACAGGTCAAAAGGGAATCCGCCCAGGTCCAGCACCCATTTCCGTTCGATAATTCGCGGCTTGGCCAGGGGCGCGAGTTCCTGATGATGGGTGGCGGCGCAGACCACGGCCGCATCGATGGCCGCCGCCTTCACCTTGTCCTTTCCCTCGGCTTTCTCGTCGTCAGAAAGGAACACTCCTTCCGGAGAGTCGAAAGCCCCGACCACTGCGTCCCGGGCTTTCTCGGTTACTTCCTCCTCGGGCGCGAGTTCGCCCGTTTCCAGCTTCCGGGTCAAGTCGAGCTCGACGGCCCGGTGCATTCCGGTTCCGGATACTGCCCCGACGCCCGGGGGAAGGATTTCGCCCAAAACATAGCGCCGGCGGAACTGCTCGGCGCACTTGGTATACATGCTGATTTGGGACCAGTGGAGTTGCGGCTTGCTATTCGGCATGATTATCCCCCTTCGCTTGCTTCGCTCCCCCGACCGTCCCCCGCCGCCGCCACCGCAGCGGCCGGCCTACCGTCCGCTTCCGCTTGGGCCGGGGCTTGACTTTTCGGGGCGGGGCGGTACGATCAAGCGTGCTCATCGCGTTTCCTTTCGTCAGGGCCGTCCGTTCGAGCGGACGGCTTTTGTATGTCCCGGCCACGCGCCGGAAACTTGATTATTGACGTGCGCATTTGACAAGATACGCACCGATTAGCGCCAAAACGAAGGCTTCTCTTTCCCCGGCGGATTTGCCAAGATAGCGCTCGAAAAGTTCCTTTTGAGGACTCTCATGCGCGAGCATGATGTTTTCTATTTCCCTGGCCGCCCGTTGAAAGGATTCTTTCATGCTCCTCCACCCCTTTCTTTGTCCGCATTGCAACAACGATTCCCTATTTCAACTGATGGCCTCATATCGTTTTTTCAACAGCAAAGATACGTTTGCGACTTTGTGGCGATGCCAGCATTGCCAGCTCCCGATTTCTGTCGCTTTTGAAACTAAAGACGGTCATTTTGACCCTGATGATTTGATTCCCGATTCCAGATTGCCGCCAACTCCACGTTATTTCACCGACAACATCCGGCGTATCAGAATTTTCCCGGCGCCGATCAAACCCGAAGCGCCGGAACATACTCCCGAACCCATCGCCAAAGCCTACCGGCAAGGCCTTGGTGGCCTGAAGCGCCAGGAATACGAGCCTTGTTCCATGCTCATGCGCAAGGCCCTTGACCTGACGATTAAAGAAATAAGCCCCACCGCGAAAGGCGCCTTGGCGGCGAGGATTAAAGAATCGCTGAAAGCCGGCCGCATCACTGCGGATATGGCGGAATGGGCACAGGAAATAAAAGATCTGGGCAACGATGCCGCCCATGACCCGGTGGACGTCGCCAAAGAAGATGCCGAGGAAATTACCAAGTTCACGGAACTATTCCTTATGTACGTTTTCACGCTGCCAGGAATGCTGGCCGAACGCAGAAGAAAATCGCCGCCGACATAATCAGTTCAAACAGCCCCGCCGGGGGATCGGCGCCGCCCTCTTGGGGGGGTAGGCGGGCCGGCGGCGGGGCGGAAGTCAGGTCACTTTTTCCGTTTCCGGAACATCGTCCGTTTTCCTCTCGGACGCTTCTTGCATTCTTTTTCCTCCACCTTTGGCGTCGCCGCCGCCGCCTCCGCCTTCGCCGCCTCCCGCCACTCCGGGCAGGCCTGGGCCTCCATGCACCAGGCCCCGGTTATGCCGCATCGGGCCGTCGCCACTCCCCGCCGACGTGACGACCGACAAGGCGCAACCGGAGCGGTGGGCGCGGCCGCCGGCTTTGGCTTGTAGTCGCGGGCCTGGACCAGATGCCCAATCCGCGCCGGTGAGGGCGTCTCCTCGTCGCCGTCGGCGCCGCTATTGGCGCGGCTATCCAGCCGGTCGAACACGTCCGGAGCGCTGGTCATTCGCGGCGCCCGGACAAAGCGGTGCGGTTTCGCCCCGTGGCGCTCCAGGTTCAAGCGTTTCACGTGAATCCTTTCCGCCAGGCCGGCCGCATGTCATTTGGCCCGGCGTTTCGGCGGGGTCGGTTCCCGCAGCATCCGCAAAAGCTCCTGCTGATCTATCCGGTATGGCCCATGCCGACGGCAGGCATTCAGTTGGTTGGTATATACCCATCTCTCGACAGTCACCATCTTGACGCCGGCGATAAGCGCGGCCTCGGCGTAGGACAGGATGGGTTGCCGATGATAGTCCGGACGGACCACCTTTCCGGGACAGGCCGGATCGCGCTTTTTGGTTGCCGGGGAGAGGAGAGGCGGGGATAATGGCTGAGAAAAGTTGGAGGCCCCGTCGGCCTTGGCAGGGAACGGAGCCTCCGGATCGGCGTTCGGAAGGGAACGCGGAACGCTGTTTGTGGCTGCAAATTGCCGCAAGTTCATGGTCATCCCCTTCCGTTTGCCAGCCCCCCTGCCAGAAGGCCGTATCCAACGTTCAATTCAGATCGCGGTCAGCCGGTGGCGAAGTTTCCGGGCGATGCCCCCCCTCTCCCGGTTCCAGGAGAGGCGGTCGACTATCCAGCGGAACCCCGCCGCGCTGACGATCGGGAGTTCCGCCGGACTGTCCGGACTGTCCGAGGCCAGGACGCCCTTTTCGTGGCCGACCAGCCAGGACAGGACCATTTCCCGGTTGTCCAGCCGGAGGAGGCGGCAAATATCGGTGAGGAAAAACCAGGGTTCGCCGTCCCGGTTGACGACATGAAAATCGCCGAACTCTTTCTTGAAGGTGCCCGAGGAGGCGGCCACCCCCTCGGGCGGGGAAAAACCGTTCGAGACAGGAAGGTCATGAACGGATGGGGAGTTCATTTTTTCGGTCTGTTTGCTTTCCATCGGCTTAACCTTTCCTGTCTCTTTCGATTCGCCCTGGCCGGGGCTGTTTTTTGT
>JAISYD010000252.1 GCA_031270145.1 Planctomycetota bacterium | reverse complement strand
CGCGGTCGCCGTCGCGCACCCTGGCGATGAATTCCCCGACCTCGCGGACGGTCGAGCCGCGGTGGAAGGTGCCGGCCAGTTTTTCGGCGAAATCCTCGAGCGGCGGCGGATAATCCGGGTTGGCCAGAAACAATACCGGTTTTTGGAAATAGCCCATCTCAAGCATCAGGGAGGAGTACTCCGTGATAAAGGCGTCGGCGTTGGCGACGAGAACCTGGTGATCGCCGACGTACAGGCAGGAATTGGCGTGCCCGGAAATAAGTTCCTTGAAAGCCAGAAATTCCCTTTCGTCCAGCAGTTTCGCTTTTTTCGCGTACTCGAAAAATCTCGGATGCAGGGTGACCACCGTGAAAATCCCCGCCAGGGATTGCAGGTATTTGACGATTTCCCGGGTACGCCGGGGCGGCAGGGTATGAAACTTTCCCCTCAGATTGTCGGCGCCGCTGGGATAATGCACCTGGTACAGCAAAATACTCCGGCCGGCCGCCTTTTCCAGGATGTCCGGCGGCAAGGGGGGCGGGAGGCGGTTCGCCGCGTATTGGTCGAATTTCGGGTGCCCCAATGCCCTGACATGGTAGGCGTTGACCGGGCAATGCCGGGCGAAGTTCTCCCGGATGTCGTCGTGCATGACGTAAAGCCGCCAGGACAGGCTATGCAGCGGACGCTTGTAATGGGCGTTTTGCAAACGATCATTATGGATCGACTTGTCGAATTCAATCCCGTACGAGACGTATACCGGCCGCACCCCCAGGGTCTTCACCCGCCGCACGTCAAGGTAGCGGGCTATTTGCGGATAGGCGTAGGGAACCTGGTACACCATTATATGCGGCCGCTCCAACGCCGGATTGTACCCCTTGATGCGCGTGTGGGGCAGACCCCGCTCCCGCATGAAATCCGCGTCGGTTTGCCCGGTGTAAAGCTCCCGGTTCTCCGGCTCGTCGGCGATGATGAACTTGACCTCGACGCGCCCGTCCTCCAGGCAGGCCCGGGCCAGCGAGTCCCAGGACGACCAAAACCAGGGGGTGTGAAACAGAAAGTGAATGATCGCCTTTTCGCCCGGCTTCCACTTGCGCTTGTTTTGGTTGTACAGGATGTTTATCGAGTAGGAGTATTTCTCCTCGAAGCGGCGGTCGGCGAAAATGGCGTTAAGGGTGTAAATTATCCGCAGCAAATCCGGCAGCTTCGCCAGGAAGACGGCAAAATCCCTGAGAGCCTTCCTTATGACGGAAAACATCAGCGATTTCCCTCTGCCGCCAAGCCGCCAACCAAGGCGGAATATTCCGGCGCCAGCCTCTGCCAGGCGCAAATACCCTCCTCGCCGCCCAGGAGCGACAGCGCGAAAAGCCAAAGCTGGCTTTGCTGGGCCCAATCAAGACCGCAGATCCCGGCATAGACAGCCATCGCCCTCCCCAGCGCCCTGAGATCCAACTCCCGCTCCAGGGAAAAGCCGGAAAACGCCTCCGCCGCCTGGCGGGCCAGGCGGCGCGAATCATCCAGCGCCCGCAAGGTGTAAAAAAATGCCGCCCGGAGCATTCGCAGCAGAACCACCGGCCTCACTTCATTGAGCGCCCCGGCGCTCCGACGCCAGCGGTTGGCGATGTCCAGGTAAATCCACAGATGGAGCTTGACGATATTGACATTCCGGGCGTGGGTGCGGCAGAGCGAGCCGTCATGCTGGAAATAATGGTACGGGGCACAGGCGACCTGGGCCACAGCCGCCAGACGGGGCAGCAACTGGTAATTGAAATGGCGATCCTCGCCGAAACTGACGTTTTCCGGGAATCTGGCGCCGCGGCGCTCCAGAAACTCCCGCCGGTACAATTTGTTCCAAACGTAATTGGCCTGTTGCCGGGACAGCCAGCGGCGGCAAAAATATTCCAGGCGGTTCTCGTCCGTAATCGCCAGGATTCCCGCCTCCGGCAGATATTCCCGCCCGCTCCCGGCGCCATCGTCCATCACGTAGCCGAATACCAGCAGATCGGCCTGGCCGTAAGCATCGGAGCGGCAAAGTTGTTCGCAGTAATCGGCGTCGACATGATCGTCGGCGTCCACAAAGGCGACATACCGGCCGGTCGCCGGGACGAGACCGGCGTTCCGAGCGGCGGAAACCCCGCGGTTATCCTGGCGCAAATGGATGAACCGGCTGTCCGTCGCCGCGAAGCGGCGACAGATTTCGCCGCTGGAATCGGTCGAGCCGTCGTCAACCATGATTACCTCGATTTCCCGGACGGTCTGCGCCCGCAGGGAATCCAGACAACGGCCAAGATGGGCTTCGGCGTTGTAAACCGGAACCACAAAGGATATTCGCGGCCGCCTCGCCGCGCCCGGACCTACCATTTGCGTTTCCTCGCCCGGGCGAACGCCGCGTCCGGGAACAGGTGTTTGGGCCCCCCGGAAAAGAGCTTAAGCGCCTCGGTCTCCTTCTGTTTTATGAAGGCGGCCAGGAGACGGCGCAGATTGCGATAGCCGTCCAGCAAATCGCGGATGGTCCCGGGGTTGAGGGTCATGAAAAAATGCGGGTGCACCGCTTCCGGAACCGCGAAGGCGATGATTTCGCCGGAGGCGTCCAAGCGGCAGAAATCCAGCAGGTTGCGGGTGTCGCCGTGGTCCCATTGCTCCAGGTACAGTTCCAGGCCGCCCGAATCGTCGAAATCGCTTCCGGTCGAGGCCAGCAGCCGCAACTCGCCGTTGGTGACGGCGTAGCTTTTGGTCATGGCCCTGGCCGGGTCGCTCCGCTCGATTTGGAGCGCGAACATGCTCTGAGCGAAGGCCACCGACCGCGAGGCGGCGAGGATGTCGATGCCGGAGAAGGGGGTGGCCGGCGGCTCCGGCGCGAGTTCCGGCAACAGCAAATGCCGCAAGGTGGGTTTGAGATCGATCATGCTGACCATTTTGGCCGAAACGCAGACGTCATGCCCGTTGTTGTAAATGAACAACGGGCACCAGGCGACATTGGCGTAAGGGTCGATGGCGTGACTCCGGCCCCGGTAGCAGCCGTGCCGCCAGAGATCGTCGCCGTGATCGCCGAACGCCGCGATTAGCGTGTCCTGGAGCAGCCCGAGAGCCGCCAAATCGTCGAGCAGGCGCTTGACCGACAGGTCCAGCAGGCGGTAGCCGGCCTGAAACCGCTCATGGTAGGCCAGGTTTTTGTCCTTGAGCGGATCCTCGTCCCGAAGATGGGTGTTCAGGTTCCAATAATAAAGGGCGAAAGGCTGGCCGGCCGCCCTGGACTTCTCCAGGAAATCGCGTATTTCCAGATACATCTCCTCCCGCCGGTCCAGCCAGCGGAATTGGCCGCAGGCTTCCGGCCAGACGCCCCAGAAGTTGTTGGGCGCGTCCCCCAGGGAAAAGGAGCCGTATTGCACGCCAAGCGTCCGGTATCCCTGTTCAAGCAAAGTCAGGAACAAGTTGCCGGACCTGCCCGCCAAGCGGTTTCCGTCATTAGGGAACAACGGCAGATGATCCAGTTCCGAGGAATCGCCGTGCAGGAGGTCGGACATGCTCATCACGGACGAGGTGGAGGCGGCCTGGAAATTGCTGAAGGCGGCGGAGCGGCCCATCAGGTTGAACAAAGTTTCCATTTCGGCCGAATATTGCCAAAAAGCCATCTGGGACACGCTCTCGAGGTGGATGAGGACGAGGTTCCGCCGCATGTCACAGCTCCCCCCGGGCCGGCCTGGCCCTGGTGAAGGCCTGATCCGGAAAAAGCTGCGGCTGGTGCCTGAGCAAGGCTTCCCGGTTGGACAATTGCGTTAAGAGGACTGCCGACCAGATTTCCGCGACCACGGCGCACCACAACGCCGGAAATTCCGGATTGGCGGCCATGAAGGCTTGCGCCTGCGGATACCGTTCCCATTGGCTTATGGCTTTTTCCGCCGCCTCGGCGGCGCATTTTTCCACCCAGCCATCCTTCCCTGCGCCATCCTTTTCCGGCGCCCGCCGATAGTTGCGGAGAAGCTCCAGGTTTTCCGCGAATACAACGGACGCCTTCTCCGGCGACTGGTTGTCTTCAAGGAATGATATTTCCTCCCTCAACACTCT
>JAISYD010000244.1 GCA_031270145.1 Planctomycetota bacterium | reverse complement strand
TGAAATCGCGATTTTGTTGTCTTGCTTATAACATGGCGGCAATAATCCAATTCCGGCAATTGTTCCACCTCTTTAAGCCGCCGTGTTTTCAGAATTTCGGGCCCGTTCAGCATAAATATGCTATCCGTATAGCACTTTGCGGACCATTTCGCGAAGCGTGGATTTAAATGTCAGCCGATCAGATTCGCCTTGGCTTTCATCGCGCCTTCGTCATAATCGGAGCCGGAAACGGCGGGTTGGCGCAATGTCATGCCGCCGCGATTCGGGAAAGGCGACGCATGAATGGCGCTTGCGGTTTTGGCGTGGCTCTGGGCGGCGGCGGAGGCAGAGCTTTCGCGCATCTTGGCGTTCTGTCGCGCCTGGCCGAGGCTGGCCTTAGGCCGGAGTTCATCAGCGGCTCCAGTATGGGAGCCGTGTTGGGGGCAATTTACGCCTCCCGGCCGGTCGGCGAAAAGGGCATGGCGGAAATCCTGGCCTATTTCCGCCGCTCGCCTTTTTTCCGCCGGCCGGCCAAGGGCGATGGCCTGCATCGGCGTCCTGGGCTTGCCGGAGGACTTATCCGGAAACTCGCCACTGCCGGCATCGCCTCGGCCATATCATTCCGCCTGGGGCTCCGGCGAGCAAATCCGGTTGAGAAGGCGATTGAGGATTTTTTCGGCGCCGGGCTGACTTTTGCCGATCTGCCCCTACCCTTTGGAGTCAATGCCGTCAACCTTACTTCCGGCGAAGTGGAGGATTTCATCTCGGGCCCCCTCGCCCCCGCCCTTAAGGCCGGAGTGGCGGTGGGCCTGCTGTTCGCCCCCTTTGCTTGGCGGGGGGCGCAATATGCCGACGCGGCCCCCATATGTCCGTTGCCGGTCGGCTTATGTCGGCGCCTGGGCGCCCAAACCGTCCTGGCTGTCGACATTTCCGTACCGCTGGAAAATCCCCTGGCCTGCCAGAATGGCTTCGATGTGGTGCGCCGGCTCATGTCGATCCAGGGCGAGCGGCTGAACCAGGCCGAAACCAGGGGAGCCGACGCGATTCTGAAAATCGACGTTTCCGATATTTTCTGGGGCGATTTCAGCCGGATTGACGAGGCGTTTATGCGCGGCCGGGCGGCGGCCGGGGCGGCGCTGGGCCGGATTTTGGCGGCGACGGGCAAAACCGCCTAAAGGGGCGTCCCATGCCGTATGTCGGGCGCGGTGGCGAAAAAATGGCTTGGGCCCTGAATTGGGCCGGCCTGAAGCCGGACGGCTGGATTTGTTGCGATCTGGGCTCCCATGTCGGCGGCTTTGTCGATGCCCTGCTCCAGGCCGGCGCGGCGCGGGTTCACGCGGTCGATGTTTGTTACGGCACCTTTGCCTGGAAGCTGCGCCGCGACCCCAGAGTCGTACTCCACGAGCGTACCAACGCCCTGCATGTGGAATTGCCGGAAAAAGTCAATTTGCTCACTTCGGATGTGGGTTGGACCAGGCAGGACAAGATCCTCCCCCGGGCGGTTTCGCTGTTGGCGCCGGGCGGTTTCGTCCTCAGCTTGCTTAAACCCCAATACGAAGCGGAAAAGGACGAAATGCAAAAAGGCCGGGGCCGGGTGCTTGACTCGGCCTTGGAGCGCATCCTGCCTCGGATCCGGCAAACCGCCTTGGCTCTCGGACTGCCGGTAAAAGGCCCCGACGCCACTCCTTTTCTTGGCGGCAAGGGGAAAAATCCCGAATATTTCCTGCTTCTTGGCCCGAAACAGGATGTTACAGCCTAGTGAATCTCCATTGCCTGAAAGGATTTTTATAAAACAAAAGTAAAATGAAAATAAAAAAGAAAATAAACAAAAATATTCTTGACAAAAACGAAATTGCGTTTATATTTATTTCCATAACAAACGAAACTTACCCATGCTAAATACGTGCCTCTGGCTCTTTGCCCAATGTTTTCATTTTTCCCGCGCCATACTTTTGGGAGGATGCGTCGGCATGTCGAGCCAGTCGGTCAATGCTGCTTTGCTCAGCATGGAAAAGGCGGAAAAACATTTCCACGGCGTCCATGCCCTGAAGGGCGTCTCAATTGAACTGCGTCGCGGAACCGTCCATGCCATCTGCGGCGAAAACGGCGCCGGCAAATCCACCCTGATGAAGATCCTCATGGGCGTTTACACGGCGGATTCCGGCAGCATGCGCATGAAAGGGCAACCGGTTCATTTCCTCTCCCCGCGCCAGGCCCTGGACGCCGGCATTGCCATTATCGAGCAGGAGCTGACCCCCATCCCCGACATGACGGTGGCGGAAAACATTTTTCTGGGCCGGGAACCCATGCTGTTCGGCATATTCGTCAACTATGCCGAACTGAACCGCCAGGCCCGGGAAGTCCTTGGCCGCATCAAAATAACGCTTAATCCGACCCGAAAGATGAAAACCTTGAGCGTGGCCGAATTGCAGTTGGTGGAAATCGCCAAGGCCCTGTCCTACAACTCCGAAGTGCTGATCATGGACGAGCCGACCTCGGCCCTGGGGGAAAAGGAAACCGACGTCCTCTTCGAAATCATCGCCTCGCTCAAGGCGCAAGGCAAGGGCATTTTTTACATCTCGCACCGCATGAAGGAGATATTCCGCATCGCGGACGTTGTAACCATCCTTCGCGACGGCGAATACATCTGTACCAGGCCGGCCTCGGAACTGGACACGGACAGCTTGGTGAGCCTTATGATCAGCCGCAAGCTGGAAGGCCAGTACGTCAAGGAAAACGTCCCCTCCGACATCCCCATGCTCACCGTTCGCGGCCTCGCGCGCAAAAAAAGCCACCAGCCCATCTCCCTGGAGCTCCGCAAAGGCGAAATTCTCGGCATCTACGGCCTGGTGGGGGCCGGTCGCAGCGAGTTTCTGGAAAGCCTGTTCGGCGTCGCCAGGGCCGACGGCGGTGAAATCCTCGTCAATGGCGGTCCGGTCACCATCCGCCGCCCCTACGACGCCATAAAAAACGGCCTGGCCTTCGTCACCGAGGATCGCAAGGGTTCCGGGCTGGCCCTGATCCTGTCGGTGAAGGACAACACCTCGCTCACCTCCATCCGCAAGTTCAACAAAAATCCGTTTATCAACCGCCGTCGCGAATCGCGGGACGTGAAAATGGCCATAGACTTCTTCGGCATAAAAACCCCCTCCGAGCGGCAATTGGTCCGTAACCTTTCCGGCGGCAACCAGCAGAAAGTGGTTCTGGGCCGCTGGCTCCTCTCCAACCCGGGCATCCTGCTCATGGACGAGCCCACCCGCGGCATCGACGTCGGCGCGAAACGGGAAATTTACAAGTTCATGTCCGACTTCGCCGGCCAAGGCAACGGCATCATCCTGGTGTCGTCGGAACTGCCGGAGATCATGGGCATGAGCGATCGCATCCTGGTTTTCAAGAACCGGGCCCTGTGCGGCGAGGTCCGGCGGCCGGACGCGAGCGAGGAACTTCTCATGCGGATGGCGACCTGAGCCGCCTCCGCGTTTTTGCGGCCGGTTGCCGGCTTTGAAAGGAAACAAGCGATGGAAAGCGATGTCGGCGATTCCAATCGGGCGGCGAGCCTCTGGTCCTTTATTTGGGAATTGCGCATTATTATCGCCTTGGTCGCCATTTGCGTGGCGCTGTCCATAGCCAGCCCTTACTTCCTGCTGGAAAAGAATCTCATCAACGTACTCCGGCAGGTGTCGGTCAACGGGTTGCTTTCCATCGGCATGACCTTCATCATCCTTACCGGCGGCATCGATCTGTCGGTCGGCTCCATCCTCGCCTTCGGGGGGGTGGCGGCGGCCAGCTTCGTCTCCGCCGCCTACAAGGACGTGCCTAGCGTCAGCCCTCTGCTCGCCATAGCCATAGGGCTATCGGCCGGCGTATTCCTGGGCGCCGTCAACGGCCTGGTCATTTCAAAAATCAGGGTGACCCCCTTCATCATGACCCTGGGCATGCTCTCCATCGCCCGGGGCCTCACCTTCATTTATACCAATGGAATGCCGGTGACCGATCTCGACAAGGACTTCCTCTGGTTCGGCCAGGGCTGGTTCGGCTTTGATTTTTGGATCTTCAACCTCGGCCTGCCGGTGCCGGTGATTGTCTTCATCACCGCCTTCGTCATCGCCTGGGTGGTTCTGTACCACACGAAATTCGGCCGCTATGTCTATGCCGTCGGCGGCAACGCCCGCAGCGCCCGCATCTCCGGCATCAACGTCGGCTTCATTATCTTCATGGTCTACGTCATAAGCGGGTTCCTCTGCGCCCTCGGCGGCGTTCTGCTCACCGCCCGCACCAGCGCCGGCCTACCGCAGGCCGGCGCCGCCTACGAGCTCGACGCCATCGCCGCCGTGGTGATCGGCGGCACCAGCATGACTGGCGGCAAGGGCTCTCTTCTCGGCACCTTGATGGGGGTCCTCATCATCGGCGTCATCAACAACGGCCTCGACCTGCTGAGCGTGTCGTCCTACTACCAGCAGGTGGTCAAGGGCCTGATCATAGCCGGAGCGGTGATGCTCGACTACTTCCAGGCCGACAGCGATCGTTAATCCGGCGCCAACCGCTCCAGCTTGTGCTGGCGGGGCTGACGCGGCAATACCATGCATAGGAGAAAGAAAATGAGGAAAAGCGCGTTTTGGGCATTGTTGGCCGTCTGCGTCCTGGCGACCACGCTGGCCTGCCAGGCCGGCCAGAGGAAATACCGCATTGGCGGTGCCGCCTACGGCCTGAGCGGCGAGTACATGAAGCTGTGGGCCACCGCCCTTGAGCGCCACCCCGCCGTCAAGCAGGGGCTGGTCGAGGTGACGGTGTTCGACGGCCGCTACGACGCCTCGGTGCAGCAGAGCCAATTCGAAACCATGTCGTCGCAGGGCTATGACGCCATCCTCTTCGTTCCCATCGACATCCAGGCCGGCGCCGCCGCCGTGGCCACCGCCCACGGGGCCGGCATCCCGGTAATCGGCTCCAACACCAGGGTCAATTCCGACCTCCTGACCGCCTACATCGGCTCCAACGACGTGGTTTCCGGGTACATGGAGGCCAAGGCCGTGATCCAAAAAATGGGCGGCAAGGGCAACGTGGTCATTATTGAGGGGCCAATTGGTCAGTCGGCCCAAATTGAGCGACGCGAGGGCAACCTCAAGGCGCTGGCGGAACATCCGGACGTCAAGGTGCTGGAAATGAAAACCGCCAACTGGTCAAGGGCCGAAGCCTTGGCACTGATGGAAAACTGGCTCACCGCCCATCCCGGCCAAATCCAGGGCGTCATTGGCCAAAACGACGAAATGGCCCTCGGGGCCATCCAGGCCATCAAGGCCGCCGGCTTAAATTTGAAGGATTTCGCCCTGGCCGGCATTGACGGGGTCTCGGACGCCATCCAGGCGGTCAAGAACGGCGAAATGGACCTCTCCATCCTCCAGGACGCCATCTCCCAGGCCCAGGGCGCCCTTGACATAGCCCTCGGTCAACTGATCCCCGACTACCAGCCCATGTCGGATTGCTGGAAGGACTACGCTGAAATGAAGTGGGAAGGCGGCAAATTGAAGGTTTACGACGTCCCCTGGACGCCCATAACCAAGGAAAACGCCGACGCCCAATGGGCCAAGCGCCAGGAATTGACCGGCCGCTGAGCGTGGCCCCGGAACGCGGCCGCGGCGCGCCCCGCCGTCCCGACGGCGGCGCGCCGCGGCCCGGGTACTTATATCGCGTCGGATTCAGGAGGTTCCGCCATGGAATTCAAAGCTTTTGACGAAAATTTCGCGTTGTCCGGGAAGGTTGCTCTGGTCACCGGAGGCGGCGCCGGCATCGGTGAAGCCATCTCCCTCATGTTCGCCCGCAAAGGCGCCGACATCGCGGTAATCGACTTGAATCAGGCCGCCGCCGCCGCGACGGCGGAAAAAGTCCGTGGCTATG
>JAISYD010000156.1 GCA_031270145.1 Planctomycetota bacterium | reverse complement strand
TACCTGGAAGCGGCGCCGCACCTGGTGTTGCAAGCCTTTCTCCAGCGGGTGACGAACGGCGGGGCGGAGCTGGCGCGGGAATTCGCCCTGGGGCGCGGCGCCGTGGACGTCTCTGTCCGCTACGCCGGCCGGAACTACCTGGTGGAGTTGAAGCTGGCCGGACGCGAACCGCTGGACCGGAGCCTGAAGCAGACGGCCGGCTACATGGATACGGCGGGGATGAAGGAGGCGTGGCTGGTGATATTCGACCGGAACGCCGGCAAGACCTGGGAGGAAAAAATCTTCCGGCGGGACGAATCCCTTCCGGACGGCAAGACCGTCCATGTCGTGGGTTGCTGAGGGCGTTTTTCCCCCTTCCCCGTATCCGTCATGGAACAGCGCCCGGCGGCGCGCAAGCGAAACCCCGAGGCTGAGGCGGCTCGGGTTGTTAATACAAAATAAACGCGAGTTTATGCAACCGTCAGCCACCCTCCACGCTCCGGCACGGCGTCGATTCGCGGAAAATTGTTGCCGCGCGGGCCCCGGGCCGGGAACCGCTCCGTAAAAAATGATGGACTTGGCGGCCGGGGTTTTATAACATTTTCTTTATGCGCCCGGGCGGCGCTTCCGCCCGGGAAGGGCGGAAAATATGGATTCATAACGCGCCGGCGCGCTAGGGATTGCGGCGGCGAACGCGAAAGGATGCCGAAGTGGCCCTCAATGTCGCTGTGGTGGGTGTGACCGGCGTGGTTGGCCAGGAAATGCTTAATTGCCTGGAAAAGAGGAATTTTCCCCTGGGCGAGGTGAAGGCGCTGGCCTCCGGCCGCTCGGCCGGCAAAATCATCCGCTTCAAGGGGCGCGATCTCGCCGTCGCCGAGGCGACGCAAAAATCCTTCGCCGGCGTCGACATCGCCCTGATGGCGGTCGAGGCGGATCAGTCCCGCGAGTTCAGCCCCGCCGCCGCCGGGGCCGGCGCCGTGGTGATCGACAACTCCTCCGCCTACCGCATGGATCCCGATTGTCCCCTGGTGATTCCGGAGGTGAACCCGGCGGCGGCGGCCAGGCGCCCCAAGGGCATCATCGCCAACCCCAACTGCTCCACCATCATCATGAATGTCCCGGTCTGGCCCCTGCACCGGGTCAATCCGGTCAAGCGGATCATCGTCAGCACCTACCAGGCCGCCTCGGGGGCCGGAAGGCCGGCCATGGACGAATTGGAGGCCACCACCCGCGACTGGGCGGCCGGCCGGCCGGTGAACCCCAAGGTTTTTCCCTACCAGTTGGCGATGAACCTGTTTTCGCACAACTCCCCCATCGGCGACAACGGCTACAACGTCGAGGAGATGAAAATGACCGGCGAGACCCGGAAGATTTTTTCCGTCCCCGATCTGCCGGTGGCGGCCACCTGCGTCCGGGTGCCGGTTTTGCGGGCGCATTGCGAATCGATCGCCCTGGAGTTCGAGAACCCCATGCGGCCGGAGGAGGCGTCCGCCATCCTCGCCAAGGCGCCGGGCGTGCGGCTTCTCGATGATCGGGCGGCCAACCGCTCGCCCCAGCCGCTGGACGCGGCCGGCCGGGACGAGGTGCTGGTGGGGCGTGTCCGGGAGGACATCAGCCTGCCCGGCCGCGGCTTGATGCTTTGGGCGGCGGGCGACCAGCTGCTGAAGGGGGCGGCCTTGAACGCGGTGCAGATAGCCGAAATTTTAGGCGAATATTGACGGGTTCGGCCGATCCTCGCCGAGGTTTCCGGCGATTTGCGCCGCCGCCCCTGGAGAATAGGAGAAAAAATGCGTAAAATAGCCGCTTGCTTCGCCCTGTCCTTCCCGGCGATCGCGCTTTGCCCGGTTTCGTTCGCCGCCGAGGCCCCGTCGGCCGGCGGGGATTCCGCCCTGCCGCAAGTATTGTTCTACATAACCGTCGTTTGCAGCCTGGTCGGCCTCGCCTTCGCCCTCAAATTCTACCTCGAAATGAAACGCGCCCCCGAGGGCAGCCAGCGCATGCGGGAAATCGCCAAATACGTCCGCGAAGGCGCCCACGCCTACCTGTACGCCCAATACAAGACGATCGGCGTGGTCTTCCTGCTCCTCTTCCTGGTTTTCCTGGCGCTTGCCAAGGCCGGCATCCAGAACCCCTTTGTCCCGGCGGCCTTCCTGACCGGCGGCTTTTTTTCCGGACTCTGCGGCTTCTTCGGCATGAAGACCGCCACCTACGCCAGCTCCCGCACCGCCCAGGGCGCCTCGGAAAGCCTTAATCGGGCCCTCACCATAGCCTTCCGCTCCGGCGCGGTCATGGGGCTGGTGGTCGTCTCCTTCGGCCTCCTTGACATCTGCGCTTGGTATTGGGTCCTCGACAACCTGATCTATACGATTGACAATATGCGGGACGGCTGGCAGTTCTGTACCCTGTGGCTGGTCCGTCCGGGGACGTCCATCGATCAGAAATACGTGGAAATCACCACCACCATGCTGACCTTCGGCATGGGCGCCTCCACCCAGGCCCTTTTCGCCAGGGTGGGGGGCGGCATCTACACCAAGGCGGCCGATGTCGGGGCCGACCTGGTGGGCAAGGTCGAGGCCGGCATCCCGGAGGACGATCCCAGGAATCCGGCCACCATAGCCGACAATGTCGGGGACAATGTCGGCGACGTCGCCGGCATGGGGGCGGATCTTTACGAGTCCTACTGCGGCTCCATCCTCGCCACCGCCGCCCTGGGCGCGGCCATCCCCTCGCTTGTCCCCGGCATGTCGGCGACCCGGGGCGTCGGCCTGATCATCGCCCCCATGATCGTGGCCGGGCTTGGCGTCGTCCTTTCCATCGTCGGCATCCACATGGTGCGCACCGAGGAAAAGGCCGACATGGCGATCCTCCTGCGGGCTCTGGGCCGGGCGGTCAACCTGTCGTCCGGGCTGATCATCGGCGTCATGGTCCTGCTCTGCGCCATCGGCATGATCAGCGCCGGCGTCCTTGGCGCGGTGGTTGTCGGCATCCTGGTGGGCATCATCATCGGCAAGTCCACCGAATACTACACCTCGGACGAGTACGAACCCACCCGCTCCATCGCCGAGCAATGCGGCACCGGTCCCGCCACCTGCATCATCGCCGGCCTCGGCGTCGGCATGCTTTCCTCCGCCAAGCCGGTGGTGGTCACGGTCATCGGCATCATCCTGTCCTATGGCTTCGCCGGCGGCTTTTCCACCGGCGATCCGGCCCTGGCCATGGCCAGCGGCCTTTACGGCATCGGCTTCGCCGCCGTCGGCATGCTGGCCACCCTCGGCGTCACCCTGGCCACCGACGCCTACGGCCCCATCGCCGACAACGCCGGCGGCAACGCCGAAATGTCCGGCCTGGGCGAACTGGTCAGGGAAAGGACCGACGCCCTCGACATGCTTGGCAACACCACCGCCGCCACCGGCAAAGGCTTCGCCATCGGTTCGGCCGCCCTCACCGCCATGGCGCTCCTCGCCGCCTTCATCGAGGAGATCCGCGCCTGGATCGGCAAGCTGGCCGCGGCCGGCGACGGCTTTTACGCCGTCGGCGACACCGTTTTCTACACCGTCGCCTCGCTCAGGGCGCATGGGCTCGATATTGCCGCCGCCCAGGCCAGGCGGGCGGTGGACGTGACCGCGGTCGGCATCGCGGCCATCGCCGACGCCTACGACATCAGCATCATGAATCCCAAGGTGCTGGGCGGACTGTTCCTCGGCGCCATGATGGTCTTGGTCATTTGCGCCCTGACCATGCAGGCGGTGGGCCGCGCCGCCGCCAGCATGGTGGCGGAGGTGCGGCGGCAGTTTCGGGAAATCGCCGGCATCATGGACGGCAGCGGCAAGCCGGACTACGCCAAGTGCGTCGCCATCTCCACCAAGGGCGCCCAGCGGGAGATGCTCCTTCCGTCGCTCGCCGCCATCGTGGTCCCGGTGGCGGTGGGGGTGTGCCTGGGCGTACCCGGGGTCATGGGGCTCCTGGCCGGCGGCCTGACCTCCGGCTTCGCCATCGCCTGCCTGCTCAACAACGCCGGCGGCGCCTGGGACAACGCCAAGAAGCATATCGAAAAGCAGGACCGGACCTACGCCGAGTCGGACGCCGGGCATCGGCATCCCCTCACCGGCAAGGGCTCGGATCAGCACAAGGCGGGCGTGGTCGGCGATACGGTCGGCGACCCCTGCAAGGACACCTCCGGCCCGAGCCTCAACATCCTCATCAAGCTCATGTCAATGGTGTGCGTGGTCTTTTCCGG
>JAISYD010000155.1 GCA_031270145.1 Planctomycetota bacterium | reverse complement strand
GGGCATCTTCACCGTCAACGAAGCCGGCCATGTCGCCCTATGCGGCCCGGACGGCCATCCCGGCATTGACGTCAAGAACCTGGTCAAGGAAATACAGATGCGCGGCTTCGAGCTGCCCGCGCTCATCCGCTTCACCGACATCCTGGCCCACCGCTTTCGGGTGCTGCACGAATCCTTCGCCCGGGCCATGCGGGAGCACGAGTATAAGGGCGCCTTCCGCCCCGTCTACCCCATCAAGGTCAACCAGCACCGCCACGTGGTCGAGGACATCGTGGCCATCGGGGAGCCGCTGCACCACGGGCTCGAGGCCGGCTCGAAACCGGAATTGCTCATCGCCATCTCCCATCTGCGCGATCCCGAGGCCATCATCGTCTGCAACGGCTTCAAGGACGCCGAGTATGTCGACACCGCCCTGCTCGCCCGCCGGCTGGGGCAGAAAATCTTCCTGGTGGTTGAAAAACCCTTCGAAGTGGGCCTCATCCTGGATCGGGCCCGCGCGCTGGGGATAAACCCGCTCATGGGCGTGCGCATGAAGCTGTCCGCCCGGGGGCGGGGCGCCTGGGAATCGTCCTCCGGCGACCGTTCCAAATTCGGGCTGGACTGCCAGGAGATAATTCAAACCATCCAAATCCTGAAGCGCCGCAAGGCCCTCCAGCATCTCCAGCTGCTCCATTGCCACATCGGCAGCCAGGTCACGGACATCCAGCGCTTCAAGACAGCCCTGCGGGAAGCCTGCTGCTTCTACCGCGAGATCCGCGCCCTGGGCGCTCCCGTCTCCTATCTGGACATCGGCGGCGGCCTGGCGGTCGATTACGACGGCTCCAAGACCAATTTCGCCAGCTCCGCCAACTACACGCCGCAGGAATACGCCGCCGACGTGGTCGACGCCATCGACCGGGTCTGCCGCGAGGCCGGCCTGCCCCATCCCGAAATCGTCATCGAGGCCGGGCGGGCCCTGGTGGCCCATCACGCCCTGCTGGTCATCGAAGCCCTGTCCTGCTCCGGGCTGGACCGGGAGGAGCTCCCTCCCCCGCGCCCCAAGGCGGCCGAGGTGGTCACCCGCATCCGGGACATCGTCGACGGCATCGGACCGAAGAATTTCCAGGAATCCTTCCACGACGTCGTTCAGGCCAGACAGGACGCGCTCACCTTGTTCAGCCTCGGACACCTGGGCATGGCCGACCGGGCGGCGGTGGAGACCTTCTTCCGCCGCGCCTGCCAAATCATCCACCGGCACGCCCGCGCCCTCGACTATGTTCCCGACGACCTGGCCGGCCTGGAGCGAATGACCGCCGCCACTTATTTTTGCAACTTTTCCGTCTTCCAGTCCATCCCCGATCACTGGGCGGTCCGCCAGCTCTTCCCGGTCATGCCCCTGCACCGGCTGCGGGAAAAGCCGGCGGTCCAGGCCATCCTGGCCGACATGACCTGCGATTCGGACGGGGTGGTGGATCAATTCGTCGATCTTCGCGACGTCAAGCACACTCTGCCCCTCCACCCCCTGCGGGCGGGCGAGCCCTATTACCTGGGCATCTTCCTCGTCGGCGCCTACCAGGAAATCCTGGGCGACCTCCACAACCTGTTCGGCGACACCACGGTGGCCCACGTCTCGTCCTCCTCGGCCGGCTACGCCATTGACAAGATCGCCCGGGGCGACGCCATCATGGATGTGCTGGGATACGTCCAGTTCACCCGCGACGGCATGTTCAACCGGCTGCGCGAGCAGGTGGAGGCGTCGCTGAAGCGCGACGAATTGACTTTCGAGGAGTCGGCGGCGCTGACCCGCCGCTTCGAGCTGATGCTGGACGCCGACACCTATCTGAACTCCGGCCGGGCGCCGGTGAAATTCGAGCTCTGACCATTGAAAAAGGGGATGCCGCATGACCGACAACATCCGTTCCTTCGCGCGCCGCCATTTCCTCCACTTCAACGCCGCCAGCCTGGTTGACGCGGCCGACGCCTATTGTGCCCACCTCGACCGGGGCGGGATCATGCTCCTGTCCATGGCCGGGGCCATGAGCACGGCGGAATTGGGGATTTCCCTGGCCGAGATGATCCGCCGGGACAAGGTCCACGCCATCTCCTGTACCGGCGCCAACCTGGAGGAGGACGTCTTCAACCTGGTCGCCCACCGCCACTATGTCCGGGTGCCGCACTACCGCCACCTCACCCCGGACGACGAGCGGAAGCTGCTGGAGCGGCATTTGAACCGAGTCACCGACACCTGCATTCCGGAGGAGGAGGCCATCCGCCGCGTCGAGGGCGGCATTCTGGAGCTTTGGCGCAATGCCGACGCCAAGGGCGAGCGGCTTTTCCCGCACGAATTCCTGTACCGCCTCCTGCTTTCGGGAGAATTGGACAAGTACCACCAAATTGATCCCGCCAATTCCTGGATGCTGGCCGCCGCCCGAAAAAACCTCCCCATCGTGGTTCCCGGCTGGGAGGATTCGACCCTAGGCAACATCTACGCCAGCCACGTCCTCCGGGGCGGCGTCAAAAACGTCCACACCGTGCGCACCGGCATCGAATACATGGCCTGGCTGGCTGATTGGTACCGTCGGACGGCGGCGGCGGCGGCGATCGGCTTTTTCCAAATCGGCGGCGGCATCGCCGGCGACTTCACCATCTGTGTGGTGCCGATGCTCCGGCAGGACATGGAGGAGGACGTGCCGCTCTGGGGCTATTTCTGCCAGATCAGCGACTCGACCACCAGTTACGGCGGTTATTCCGGCGCGGTGCCGAACGAAAAAATCACCTGGGAGAAACTGGCGCCCGACACCCCGAAATTCATCATTGAGTCGGACGCCGCCATCGTGGCGCCGCTCGTCTTCTCCTACGTCATGGAGCAATAGCATGGGCGCCTCCGGCGGCCGGGACGAAGGGGCCTTCCTCGGGCTGGGGCGTCCGTACTGCGATCCCGCCTTCGCCCGGGTGGTGGTGATCCCGGCGCCCTACGAAGCCAGCGTCAGTTATGGCGGCGGCGCCGCCCGGGGACCGGCCGGCCTTATCGAGGCCAGCCGCCAGGTCGAGTTGTACGACCGCGGCCTGGACGCCGAGCCGGCCCTGTCCTACGGGATACACACCGGCCCGGCCCTGTCCATCGCCCCCGGCGAACCGCCGGAACGGGTTTTCGCCCGGCTGGCCGGGCGGGTGGAGGAGGCGGCCGTCAACCAGCGCTTTCCCCTGGTCCTGGGCGGCGAGCACAGCATCACGCCCGGCGTACTGGCCGGCTTGGCCCGGGCCGGGCCGGGGCGGGTTTTCGACATCGTCCATTTGGACGCCCACGCCGACTTGCGGGACGAATACGAGGGAAATCCGCATAGCCACGCCTGCGCCGCCCGCCGCCTGCTGGAGCAGCCCGCCTGCGGCAAGATCTGGCAACTGGGCATCCGTTCCATATGTCCGGAGGAGATTGATTTCATCCGCGCCCGTCCGGATCGTGTCCGCGCCTGGTTCGCCGAGGACCTTTACCCCGAGGCCGGAGGCGGCTGGCGACGGGAGTTGGCGGCCGGCTTGGCGGGGAAGCCGGTGTTTGTGACCTTCGACGTGGACGCGCTGGATCCGTCCGTCGTCCCCGGCACCGGCACCCCGGAGCCTGACGGCCTGTCCTGGCGGCTGGCCCTGGAGATCGGCTCCCTGGTCGCCGGAGCGGCGGCCGGGGTGGCCGGCATGGACGTGGTGGAGGCCGCGCCCGT
>JAISYD010000073.1 GCA_031270145.1 Planctomycetota bacterium | reverse complement strand
ACAAAAAACAGCCCCGGCCAGGGCGAATCGAAAGAGACAGGAAAGGTTAAGCCGATGGAAAGCAAACAGACCGAAAAAATGAACTCCCCATCCGTTCATGACCTTCCTGTCTCGAACGGCTTTTTCCCGCCCGAGGGGGTGGCCGCCTCCTCGGGCACCTTCAAGAAAGAGTTCGGCAATCTCCATGCCATCAACCGGGACGGCGAACCCTGGTTCCTCCTCCGGGACGTCTGCCGGACCCTTCGGCTGGGCGACCTGGAAAGGGTTTTGTCCTGGCTGGCCGACCACGAAAAGGGCGTCCTGGCCGCAGACGGCCCGGGCGGCCCGGCGGAACTCCCGATCATCAGCGAATCGGGGTTGCGCTGGATAGTCGACCGCCTCTCCTGGAACCGGGAGAGGGGCGCCATGGTCCGGGAGGTCCGCCGCCGGCTGACGGACGAAAGCCTTTCCGCGTTCCGGAAGGCGCAGGGGAGCCATGTTTAAATCCAACGATCTGAATTGAAACTATTGGACACGGCCTTCTGGCGGGGGCTGACGAAAGGGGGACGACAATGGATTCGAAACATTTCACCATCGCCAACAACAGCGTTCCACGTTCGTCCCCGAACGTCGACCAGGAGGCGTCGTTCTCCGCCAGAGATCGCGACGCCTCCGACTTTTTCCGGCCATTATCCCACACCCCTCCCGCCGGCGCAACCCCGGACCTTCGCCCCTGTCTGAAACCCGTGGCCACGCCGACGCCGGGAATCCGGGAGGAAGCCGCATGAACGCCATTGCCGAACCCGATCCCGCCGCCGCCGTTTTCGCGGCGCCCGCGACGCCCGCCGCCGCCCCCGAGAAGGTCAGGGTCGTCATCGCCACTCCGCCCCGGTTCCTGAACCGCAAGGAGGCCGGCGCCTATTTGTGCGCATCCGACGACTACCTGCGCATCAACGCCAAGCGGCACGACCTCTACAAGCCGTCGGTGGCGCATTCCGGGCAGGGGTCCGCCTGCAGATATGACCGGGACCACCTGGACATCATCGCCCTGCACATGAAAAACCCGGAAGTTTTTGACGAGGACACGGCGCTTTTGGTCTGGAAGCGGGGAGAAATGAACGCCATCCAGGACAAACTGGAGAAGGCCAAGAGCCGGAAGGCGAAGCCATGAGCAACCATCCCCATCCCGTCAATCCCCTTAACGAAGCGCCCGGCGACGAGGAGGCCACTCCCTTCCGGTTGCGGGAGTTGAAGATTTCCGAGGCCTTGATGCGGGAACTGGAGGCGAAGCGGCTGGGGATGACCTTGACCGAGTTCCGCCTGGCCATCCGGGACGTCGACGCCAGCGGCTTCGCCTGGTCGGCCGAATTCGTCCCGCCGCTCCGGGCCGAATCGGCGGATCCCATGTCGCCGGCGGAATGGCTGGGGTGCGAAGTGACGGATTTCCTGGCCAGGCTGATCGAAAAGGCGAAGCGGGCCGGGGAGGGGGAGGAACCAACGCGCTGACTTCCGCCCCGCCGCCGGCCCGCTTACCCCCCCCAAAAAGGGCGGCGCCGGATTCCCCCGGCGGGGCTGTTTTGCAAACAAGGTGACATGACAAAAAAAGCCGTCCGCTGGAACGGACGGCCCCGACGAAAGGAACTGAAATGACGGCAACCAATGTAATCGAACCGCCCCCGGAAGTCAAGGATGTGGATCCGCCCAAGGCGAAGAAAAAGAAGACTCCGGCCATGCCGCCGCCCCCGAAATGGGCAATTGTCGAGGACGAGGCGGTCTACCACGCCCGGGCGCAGGCCGGCCTAGTCATGTCGTCCGGAATGCTCAAGCGCTTCCGCGATTGTCCATACCACTATCACCGGCTTGTGACCGGCCAGGTTAAGGAGAAGGACCGGGCCGCCTACCGCTTCGGCCGGGCGGTGCACAAAATCATCCTGGAGGGAATCGCCCCCTTCAACCGCGCCTTCGCGATCGGCGGCCCGATCAACCCCAAGACCGGGAAGAATTACGGCGTAGGCACCCAGGCGCACGACGCCTGGCTGGCGGAACGCGGGCTGTCCCGCGAGCATGTCATCGCCGAGGAGGAGGCCGACACCCTGATCGCCATGCACCGGGCCACCCGCCGGCATTCAAAGGCAATGGACTTGCTGTCCTATGGCTGGCCCGAACTGGTGTGCCGGGCAACCATGAACGACGTTCCCTGCCAAGCCCGGTTCGACTGGCTCACCCACGACGCGGCCGGCAATTACGTCATCCTCGATCTCAAGACCACGGAAGACATGACCTGGTTCAGGAGCGATGCCAAGCGCTATCAGTATCTCCACCAATTCGCGTTTTACCGCAGCGTTTTCGCGCTTGCCGCCGGCCCCCCCCTGGCGGCTTTCTGGTGCATTGCCGTGGAAAAGAAAGAGCCGTTTCGCGTCGGCATGTGGGACGTTCCGGAATCCGATCTGGACGCGGCCGCCACGGAAAACCGCATCTCCCTGGAATCGTACAAGGACTGCCTCGGGGCCGATGCGTGGCCGACCGGCTACGAGGAGCCGCGAACCTTGACCTTCGATACAGGAGCCTGAAATGAGCGCAATCGCGAAGCAGCCGCTCAAAACGCTACCCGGCGTCATCACCAGGGGCCGCCATCTTCCGCCGCACCTTTGCATTTTCGGCGTTCCCGGCATCGGCAAGAGCACCTTTGCCGCCGGCGCCCCGAACCCGGTTTTCATTCCGACCGAACCCGGCGTCGAAAACCTGGACATTCCCCAATTCCCCCTGGCCAAGACCCTGCCCGAGTTTCTGGCCAACCTCGAAGCCGTCGCCAAGCGGGACCATGGATACGGCGCCGTCGCGATCGACACCATCAATGCCCTCATGGAACTTTATTACCAGGCCAAAAAGGACATCCCCGGCGAAAAGGGAAGGCCGCTGTACGAGTTCAAGGCCTTCGGCGGCTTCGGCGGCTGGAAGGGGGTCAGCCGGGACATCCACGCCGAAGTGTTGCCGCTCCTGACCCAGTGCAAGGAACGGGGGATGTTTGTCATCCTGCTAGCCCACACCGGCGACTACACCCGCAAAAACCCCCTTGGCGACGATCTGACGGTGGCGGCTCCAAGCATCCCGAAGTGGGTATGGGCGGAACTGCACGGCTACCTGGACGTGATCGGCCGGGCCGACTACGTGTATACCACCAAGCAGCGCGACGGCGGCCGGGCCAAGGCCTCGACCGACGTGGAAAGCGTCAACGGGGTCCGCGTCAAGGTGCGGCAGTTGACGTTCGACGGCGGGGTCGAGCAGGACTGCAAGACCCGCGTCGGCTACGAGCTGCCGCCCACCATGCCGCTGTCGTGGGAAGCCTTCGAGGCCGCCCTTGGCAACGTCAACGCCTTGGCGGCCGAGGTTTTCGACCTCTGGCAATATCTTCCGCCGGAAAAGGAACAAGCCACCCTGGCCTGGCTGGGAGTCAGCCAACCGTCCCCATCGCTGTTTGCCGACGCCGGCCGGAAAAACCGCGGCAAGCTGTCCCAGTTGCGGAACCGTCTGCTGGAAATGAAAGCCATGCGCGAGGCCGAGGAAGCGGCGACCGCGGCGGAAAACATCGAAAACGAGAAGCCGGAACCGAAGCCGGCCGCGTAATAACCGGAATCAAGAGGAGGATATGAAATGGGTGCGGATCTGCGGGGTTGCTACGAGGTGGACGATGCGCCGTCCGCCGGCGTCGAAACGCTGCCGGCGGGACTGTACACGGTCAAAATCTCCGACGGCGAGTGGAAAGACACCAAGACGGGGGGCGGCCAGTATCTCCAGATCAACATGACGGTGGCGGAAGGCGACCACGAGGGAGCCGCCGTCATCGACCGGCTGAATCTCAAAAACCCGAGCGATCAGGTCAGAAAGATCGCCAGGGGACAGTTTGCGGCGCTTCGCGAGGCGGTCGGCGTTCGTGATCCGAAAGATGTTTCGGAACTTGCCGACGTCCGTTTCCAGGTCATGCTTAAGGTTAAGAAGTACGAGACTTCCGAGGGCGAAGAGCGGACTTCGAACCGCGTCCAGCGTTATCTCAAGCGCGGAGAAAGCCCGGCCGCGCCCCGGCAGTCGGACGAGGATCCGCCCTGGGGCCGGAACGCCCCCCGGCGGGAACCGCCGCCGGCCGCGGCCTGGCCCGCTCGCGCCGGTCTGGCCCAGCCCGCCCAGGACGACATCCCGTTTTAGAAGAAGAATTGGCATGGACGACATGAACGTCGCCGATCTCGTCGAGATCAGGCTCCCTTGGCCGCCGTCGGTCAACCACTACTACGGGCGCGCCCGCGCCGGCGGGGTGTTTCTGAAGCCCGCCGGCCGGAAATACCGCCAGGCCGTCGCTCTCCTGCTCGCGGCCCGCGGCTGGCCGAGGATATCCGGACCGGTGGAGGTGCGTCTCCGGCTGGCCCCGCCGGACAACCGGCGCCGGGACATCGACAATGTCCGCAAAGCCGTGTACGACGCCATCAGCGACCGGCCGGGGCATCGGGGAATCATCGCCGACGACGCCGACATCAGGCGGGATTGGGCGGATTTCATCAAATCGAGGGACGGCACGATAACCGTCGCCGTCGCCAAAATCTTTGGAGAAGATCATGACCAAGAGGAAAAGCCTGGGGCGCGGCCTGGACGCGCTGACGGACACCGGAAAAAGGCCGCAAAAGGCGACTGACGGAGGGAAGGGGGAGGCGCGAGACGTCGAGGCCTGGCGGAAGGAATACGCGGCCGCCGTCTGGCATTTCGTCCAGACGCCCTTCCGTTTCGCGATCGGCGACGCCGAAGAGACTATCGCGAAGCTCGACTGGCTCCGGGACGTCGTGATAGGCGCCGCCAGGGCGGCCGAGGAGGAGAATTTCCGGAGTTGCGAAGAGGCCAGGAAGGAGCGCCTGGAAGTCCTGGCCAGGCTGGCGGAGACCTATCGCTGATGGAACTGCGCCCGTATCAACGAGCCGCCCTGGACGCCCTCTACAATCACCTCCGGACGCGGGACGACAATCCCTGCGTCGTCATGCCGACAGGATCGGGAAAAACCCCGCTGTTGGCGCAAATCTGCCGGGACGCGGTCCAAAGGTATCATGGCCGCGTCCTGGTGATCTCCCACGTCAAGGAACTCCTGGAACAGGCGGCCCGGCACTTGGCCGAGTATCTGCCGATCAACATGATCGGCATCCATTCGGCGGGGCTGGGCCGGCGGGACATGCACCATCCGGTCATCGTCGCCGGCATCCAGTCGGTCTATAACAAGGCTCTCGACATCATGGGCTGCCATCCGGCGAACCTCGTCATCATCGACGAGGCGCACCGCATAAAAGAATCCGGCGAAGGCATGTATCTGACGTTCCTGAAAGACGCCAAATTGGCCAATCCCGGCGTCCGCGTCATCGGCCTGACCGCCACCCCCTTCCGGCTTAGCAGCGGCCGGATATGCCGGCCGGAGAACATTCTGAACCACGTCTGCTACGAAGCGAACGTCAAGGAACTGATCGTTGACAAATGGCTGTCGCCCTTGCGCAGTCGGCGGGGGGCGGAACACGCCGACCTTGGCGGCGTCAGGCTGGCGCACGGCGAGTTTGCGTCGGACGAGATGCAGCAAGCGTTCGACTCCGTGATCAAGCCGGCCTGCACCGAAATCGCCGCCTTGTGCGCCGAGCGGCAAAGCGTCTTGATCTTCGCCGCCGGTGTCAAACACGCCGAAATCGTGGCGCGGGCGCTCGGCGGCGAAATAGTGGTAGGAACCACGCCGAAAGAGGAACGCGCAGCTATTATCGCCCGGTTCCGGCGCCGCGAGTTGAAATACCTGGTGAACGTCGATGTACTAACCACCGGCTTCGACGCCCCGAACGTGGACGCCGTGATCCTGCTCCGCGCCACCATGTCGGCCGGCCTGTACAGCCAGATGGTCGGTCGAGGCTTGCGGAAATGCGAGGAGAAGACGGACTGCCTGATCTTGGACTACGGCGAAAACGTCCTGCGTCACGGCCCCATTGACAGGGTTGAGGCCAAGGACAAGAAGAAGCGAGACGGGGACGAGAAATCGCCGGCGAAGGAATGCCCGCAATGCCACGAACTGATCGCCGTCCAATGCGCCCTTTGCCCCAACTGCGAGTATGAGTTTCCGAAGAAAATCATTCCCCGGCACAAGACCAGGGCGGGAGACGAGGAAATACTGTCGGGGGAGCCGGAGCCGGCGGAGGACGTTTTCCCGGTGACAAGCCGGGTGCATAGGACGGAGTATTGCCAGCACACCACCAAAAAGGACTACGGGACAAGCGTTACCCTGAAAGTTTCATACGTGATAAATTCCTTCATGAACAAGACGGTGGACGAATATTTCGGCTTCGGGCATCAGAAGGAATTCGTCCGGCGGAAAGCCGCGGAATGGTGGCGGAAGCGGAGCCGGGCGCCGGCGCCGGCTACCGTAATGGACGCCCTCTATCTCATCAAGGTCGGCGCCGTGGCCGAAACCAGGACTATCACCACGAAGCCGGACGAGAGGGACAAAAGGTATGAACGGGTTGTCGCTTGTGAACTGGACGAAATTCCGGAATGGCGGGAAGAGCAGGCCGACGAAGACTTTTTCGCCGAGCCGGCGACGGCGACGCTGGAAGAAATGCCGTTCCGAGGGGAGAATGCGGAATGACGATTTCCGCCCGCGACTTCTTTTCGGAAACCGACTACCGCCAAATAGTCAACTCGATCCGAGCGAGAGAACCTTTCGATCTCGTCCGGAAGAAACGGGAAATCCGGGGAAGCGTCCTTTTTTCTTCCCTTCCGCAGGGGCCGGAGGCGGAGCCGATTTATCGCGTCGCCTTCCATTTTTTCGAAGGTCGTCACACCCAGTTTTGCCCGTATAGAATCGAAAAATTCTTTTCGCTCATCCAATCGTACGAAGAATTCTGTTCTTTCATAAACCAGACTTTCCGAAGATTCGGCGAGAAAGGAGAAGCAAAAATGCCGAGAAAGGCGAAGAAGCCCGCCGCCCAGGAGACGACCGCTCTCCGGGCCGGCGCTCCCCCTGGATGGAATTTATCCCTCGGAACAATTGAATCAATCCCCATCGACTTAATCAGGCCGTCCCCGCATAATCGCGTCATCGACCCCGGCGACGCGTCCATTGACGATCTGGCCGCGTCGATTAAGGAGCGCGGCCTCTTGCAGCCGATCGCGGTGCGGCCGATGTCGCACAACGGCTATGAGATTATCTATGGCGAACGCCGCTGGCTCGCCTGCCGGCAACTCGGCTGGGAGAACATCAAGGCCATAGTGCGCGACGTCGACGAGCAAAACGCCCAGGCCGACAGAATAACGGAAAACCTCATGCACCGCGATCTGTCGCCGCTGGAGGAGGGCGACGGGGTGGCGGCTCTGCTCGCTCTCCACGGCGGCGACGTGTCGGAAGTGGCGAACCGGCTCGGGCGGTCGGAGACGTGGGTGCGCCGGCGGGCGAAGCTCCCCAATCTCTCGCCCAAATGGCGGGAGGAGCTGGCCAAGGTCGACACCGATTATCCCCACGTCCGGGACAGCATCGAGCGGCTGGAGGATCTGGCCATGCTGCCGGCGGACGTTCAGGATGGCTTGATCGAGACGGGTAGCCTGAAGTATGCCGACGGAGCCAAGGATTACCGCGACACCATTGCCCGGACGCTGCACCGGCTGGACCAGCGGCCGTGGCCGGAGGAGTACGAGGACAATTTGCCGCCGGGCGAGTTTCCGAGCGGGACGCGGTACTGCGTAACTTGCCGCGAGCGCTCGGACCGGCACGGAGATCTTTTCGCCGCCCTGGCCAAGGACGACGAGAGCGGCGATCCCGCCAAGGTGTTTTGCTTGAACAAACAGTGCTGGGAGGCCAAGACCATCGCCTATGTCAAGGCGCTCCTGATCAACGATCCCAAGGCCGTCCCTCTGCAAAGCGGATCCTGGCCAACTCCGTCAAAAGCCGAGATGATTGCGCTGACGGAAGCTCTGGAAGTCGCCCACATATACAATAACTGGCGCATATGTCATGACGACGACGCGCCGGGATTGGAGGAGCACGGCTACGAGCGGTGCCAGGGCGTCATCGTCAACGGCAACGATGTTGGAAGAGTGCTTGATGTTTGGGCGCGCCGAAAAGAGCCGGAAGCGGCTGGCGACAAAACGTCCAAGGAAAAACGGGAAAGAGAACAAAAGGAGTCGGAGAGAAAGATCAGACAGAAGGAAGTCGCCTTCCACGCCGTGATGAAAAAAATGCTCCCCTTGGAAGTCCCGGCCGTCCTCACCGCCGAGAAAATGCCGCCTCTGGCGTATAACTGGGCATCCTACTATACGCCAAAAGAGGAGTTGCGCAATGCCAACCCGACGAAAATTCTGCAAGAGCTATGGAATTGCGTCCGCAGGCGGTTAAGCCAGGATGTCTATTATGTGAATACGCCCACCCCGGCGGAAGAACGCAAAGCGGTCTGCGAGTACTGCGGCCTCGACTCCGAAGCGGTGGAGGCGGCCATCAAGGCGAAGATAGCCAAAGCGAATGCGGCGAAGGGGAAGAAAGCAAAGAAGGCGAAGGGCAAGAAGGGCAAGCCGGCCAAGCCGAAGGGAGGCGAGGAGGAGGAAGGCGCGGAAGACGGGGAGGACGACGACGAGGACGAAGCCGCGCCATGACCGCCGACGGCGTATCCTTGCCTCTAGTGGACGCCGCCCTGGCCTACCGCGCCGCCGGCCTGTCGGTCCTCGCCGTCAAAGCGGACAAGGCGCCGTTCTTCTCCTGGAGCGGATGCCAGGCGGAAATCGCGCCGGAAAGGGAAATCGCCGAATGGTTTTTCCGGCCGCAGGCCAGACGCCTGGCCGTCGTCTGCGGCGCCGTGTCGGGCGGACTCGAGTGCATCGACATCGACGCCGGAGGATCGGCATGGCCCGCCTGGCGGGAATTGGTCGAGGCGGAAGCGCCCGGCCTCCTGTCCAGGCTGGCCATGGAAACGTCGCCGAGGGGCGGGCGCCATATCCTGTACCGCTGCCCGGACGTCGCGATCCCGGGCCCGGCCAAGCTGGCCATGCGGCCGGCGCCGACCCCCGACAATCCCCGGGCTCTCGACACCCTGATCGAGACCCGGGGGGAAGGGGCGTATTTCTGCTGCGCCCCCTCGGACGGCTACGCCGTCGTCCAGGGCGCCCTGACGGCCATCGGGGGAATTACGGCTTCGGAGCGGAACGTCCTGATCCGGTGCGCCCGAATTCTTAACGAGGCCGTCCAGCCGAACGACCGGCCGGCGCCGGTCAGGACCGCCATGCCGGGATGCGGCAGCCACAGGCGGCCGGGGGACGACTACAACGCCAAATGCGACTTCGCCGGCATGGCCGCCCCGCTCGAACGCCACGGCTGGAAGATCTGGAGGAAAATCGGGGAAAACGTCGCCTGGACCCGGCCGGGCAAGGAGCGGGGAGTTTCCGCCACGCTGCGCCGGATAGACGGAATATGGGTATTCTATGTATTTACCTCTTCGACGGTTTTTGATTCCGCCCGCGCTTACTCGCCTTTCCAGCTTTACGCGACGCTTGAGCACGGCGGCGATTTCGCCCTGGCGGCGGCCGATCTGGCAAGGCGGGGTTACGGCCGGGCCAAGGACGACGACTTCGATGTCGAGGCATTCGCGGCTGGAAATAAAACCGAAGCGGATACGGCCGAAAACGGGCCGAAGCGGATTTCCGATCCCGGTCCCTTCCCCGACAGGTTGTTGCGGGTCGGGGGCTTTTTGGGCGAGTTCGCGGACCACATCAACCGCAAGGCGATAAAACGCCAGCCGGTGATCGCCCTGGGCGCCGCCATCGCGGCGCTGGGAACGCTGGCAGGGCGCAAAGTCATGGGCATCACCGGCCTTCGGACCAATTTCTATGTTTTGGGCGTCGCCGAGAGCGGCGACGGCAAGGACAAGCCGCGGGAGATTGTCCGGCAGCTTCTCTATGAATCCGGAAATGACTCCCTCTACACTTCCGATCGCCTGAAATCGGACGCCGCCATTCGGGCGGCACTAGAAGCCAATCCATGCGTCCTTTTTCTTTTGGACGAAATTGGAGAACTCCTGGAAACCATCAAGAACGCGAGGCATTCCCCCTGGCTCAAGAACATCATCACCGAATTGCTCATGCTTTACTCGTCGGCCCAGTCCTCGGGAATCAAGATGGGTGGCTATGCCGATCCCAAGAAAACGGCGATAGTGGATTGTCCGCACGTGTGCCTGTTCGGGACCTCGGTTCCCGCTTCGGTATTCCGCGCCATGACCATGGACAGCGTCACCGGAGGCCTGATCGGACGACTTCTCATCTTCGAGTCCGCCTTTGAGAATCCCAGGAAGCAGAAGCCCTCGTCCGAACCAATTCCTCCCGTCGTTCTCGACGCGGCCCGATGGTGGCGGGATTTCTTTCCCGGCGGAAACCTCACCGGCAACCACGCGGGGAGCGTGGCCGATCCGATGCCGGTGGGCGAGTCGGCGGCCGCCACCGACATTTTCGACCGGCTGGAGGAGGAGTGCCGCCGGGAAATTTCCGAACTGCCGGTCGAATGGGGCGGACCATACAAGCGGGTAGAGGAGAACGCCCGGAAGCTGGCCCTGCTGGCCGCCTGCTCCGACAGTCACGAGACGCCCTACGTCGGGGAAAAGGCGGCGTCATGGGCGACGGAGCTATCGCTGTACCTGACTCGGCGCCTAGTCTACCTGGCCAGCATCAACGTGGCGGAGAACGAGACGCACGACCGGCGCAACCGGGTGCTGAAGCTGATCGACTCGACCGGAATTCGTGGAATGACAAAAAGCGAGTTGCTTCGACGTCTGCCATGCATAAAATCACGCGAGATGAACGAAATCCTGGAAACGCTGCTGGAAAGCGCCCTGGTCGATGAAGAAAAGATTGAGACCAAGACAAAGGCGAAATACCTTTACAAGACGGCGCACGAAACGCCTGAAGGGAATAATTCAAATAATTCAAGAATAATTCAATCGGGGGAATCCGTTGCAATTTCATAACAATCAACGAATAAAATAAATAATTCAAAAATTCGAATAGTTCGCTATAATTCTTTTTTTATGAATGGCGTTTTAGAGATTATAGCGAATTATTATAATTATATAATTATTTATATATATGTATGTATTATATATAGTTATGAAAATAGATGCCTCTTGAATTATTCTTGAATTATTTGAATTATTCCCTCAGGTGGATAAATCCCATGAAAACCGTCTACGTCAACCGCTTTTTCTCTCCCGTCTCCGTGGAGGCGGTCCGTCCGGGGGACATCCATGACAACCCCGTCCTGGGCGTTTGCCGGCGCCTCACGGCCCGCCGACTCGCCTTGGCGGCCGAACGGGCCGGCCGGGACTCCGAAGCGATCCAGGGGCTTTTGCGGGCCATTGGCGAGGCCGCCCCCGATGGCCGCTACGACGGCAGGGACATCGCCGACTGGTACGGCCTGGTCGGACTCACCCCTCCGCCCCCACCCACCATCGACGACGACTTGGCCAGGCTGGAGCCGATTAATTGTCCCGGATGCCATGTCGCCCACTGGTGTCGGCGGGAGGCGGATGGCAGCCTCTATAATCGGGGATATTGCGAGGATTGCTATTGGCTCATTCAGTACGAGCCGACAGAATAAAAAAATAAAAAATTCCTCTTGATTTACGATTGGCGTTGCCTTATTAAATAGCAAGCGATTGACAATCAGGTAGCCAGGGCGATAGGGGGCTTGCAATCCCCGACCCGTCACGGGGCATTAGAGACGCGTCTGTCGGGACCGACATCCTGACGGCGCGTCTTTTTTTGTTTCGCCCTGGCGTGGTTTTTCGAGGCGGAAAAATGGTCTCCAGTCTCCACAAACTTACACCTAAAAAAAGGCGGCTATTCCTGGAATTGCTGGCCGACTACG
>JAISYD010000064.1 GCA_031270145.1 Planctomycetota bacterium | reverse complement strand
GGCGCGGGCTGGTTCGTCAATGCCGCCGAAATCCGGACATGGACTTAGAGATATCCCCCGTACAGGCTGTCCAGCATTTTCCTGGCGCCGCTCGCCAGAGTTTCCGGCGTCACCAGGGAACCGGCTTCCAGCCTTGACTTGACGTCGTCCACCTTTTCCTGGCGGAAATCGGAGGCTTGGCGGAGTTTGGCCTTGCGCCTGGTTTCCGGGCTGATCAGCACCGAATCCGCGGCCGCGGCCTCGCTTTCGGCTTTTTCCGCCTTTTCCGCGTTTTCCTTAAGCTGGGCGTCGTCCCTTTGCGCCAATTTGCGCACTTGTTGGAATTCGCCGTAACCAGATATTCTCATGATTGTTCCCCCCTGTCAAACAGGGTGCGCATCCCGGTAAACCTGTTCGGAGTCGGCTCCGCATCTTGTCAGCCGCCGATGTTTCATTGTTTTTATCGGCGGCGTAGGGCATAACTTGAGGATAATTTTGTCTTATTCCTCTTCTCGCCGGCGAATAAGTCAGGAGACGGCCTCGAAAGCCTGTTTCAGGTCGCCGATGATGTCGTCAATATGCTCAGTACCGATGGAAAGGCGGATGGTGTTGGGCTTTATACCCGATTCCAGCAGCTCTTCCCCGCTCATTTGCGAGTGGGTGGTCGAGGCTGGATGGATGACCAGCGACTTGACGTCGGCCACGTTGGCGAGCAGGGAAAACAGTTCCAAGTTGTCGATGAAGCGCCTGGCCTTGGCGGCGTCGCCCTTAATCTCGAAGGTGAAGATGGAGCTACCGCCATTGGGGAAGTATTTTTTGTAGAGCTTGTGATCGCGGTGCTTGGGGAGGGATGGATGGTTGACCTGTTTCACCTGGGGATGGCCGGAAAGGAATTTCACCACCTTCAGGGTGTTTTCGACATGCCGTTCCACCCGGAGCGACAGGGTTTCCAGCCCCTGGAGGAAAAGGAAGGAATTGAAGGGACTGATGACCGCGCCTGTGTCCCGCATCAAGGTGGTGCGGATTTTGATGATGTAGGCGAGGTTGCCGGCCGCCTTGGTGAACACCAGTCCGTGGTAGCTGGGGTTGGGCTTGGACAGGCCGGGGAATTTATCGTTTTGCTCCCAGTCGAATTTGCCCGAGTCGACTATGATGCCGCCGATGGATGTGCCGTGGCCGCCAATGAACTTGGTGGCGGAATGGACCACCACGTCGGCGCCATGTTCAATGGGCCGGAGCAGGTAGGGGGTGGCGAAGGTGTTGTCGGCGATCAGCGGGATGCCGCGCTTGTGGGCGATGTCGGCGATGGCGTCGATGTCGACGATGCTGGAGTTGGGGTTGCCGAGGGTCTCGATGAAAATGGCCCGGGTGTTGTCCCGGATGGCCTTTTGGAAGTTCTCGGGATCGCCTCCGTCCACGAAGCTGGTGTCGATGCCCGCTTCCGGCAGGGTATGGGCGAAGAGGTTGAACGTCCCGCCGTAGATGGCGTTGTCGGAAACTATATGATCGCCGGCTTTGGCGATGTTCTGGATGGCGTAGGCGGTGGCGGCGGAGCCGGAGGCGGTGGCGAGGGCGGCGACGCCGCCCTCCAGGGCGGCAAGGCGTTTTTCGAAGACGTCCGACGTCGGGTTCATCAGCCGGGTGTAGATGTTGCCGGGCTCGGTCAGCGCGAAGCGGCCGGCCCCCTGGGCCGAGTCCTTGAAGACATAGGACGAGGTCTGGTAGATGGGCACCGCCCGGGCGTCGGTCGCCGGGTCCGGGTTTTCCTGACCCACATGCAGTTGCAGAGTTTCGAATTTGTAGGCTTTGCTGCTCATGACGAATCTCCTTTTCTCCCTTAAGAAAATTTCCCGGCTCTTGGAACCGAAAGTTTGGCAATGTGTTACGCCCTCCGGCGACACCGAGGAGTCGCCGTACATTTCGCGATCGGCGCCGACCGGACACACCATGGTGCAGACGCCGCAGGGATAGCGCAGCTCGTCGCGCAGCAACTGGTGGTATTTGGCGCATTTGCGCCTGTCCATGTTTGCTATTGGCGAACCGGGCCAGGGCGTGAAGGCCTTGGCCGGGCAATTCCGGAGGCAACGGCCGCAATTGACGCAAAGCTCCTTGTCCCGCCGGGCGTCCGGCGGGATTGCCGCATCGGTGATTACCGAAACCAGGCGCACCCGTGGGCCGAATTCAGGGGTGAGCAGCGTGTGGTTGGAGCCAATCGTCCCCAACCCGGCGTGGAATCCGGCGATGACATGGGAAAAGGCGGCGGTTGGTTCCCGAACCAGGGTGGAAATGTCGCCGTAACCGTCGCGAGGAAAGAAGAAGGCGCGATGGCCCAGGCGGTTCAGGAAGACGGAAAGGCGGTAGGACGACTCGTCCAGCAGGCGGTTGGTGGTGTTGTAATGCTCCGAATAAAGGTTGGAAGGGGTGGTTTCCAGCGCCGGAAGGGAAATTCGCACTCCCGCGACCACGACGGTCCTGGCCCAGGGCCAGATGCTCCGGGGATGGAACAAGCGCTCATAGCCGGAGTCGTCGGGTTTTTCCCAGCGCTCCACATTGGCGAAGCCGACTAGATCAAACCCCAGCCGCTCCGCCTCCAGCTTTATCTTGTTTTTCAGCCCGCTTCCGGTTTTCATGTCAGCCGCGGCTCCCCGTTTCAGCATAGAGTACCTGAAAGCGGCCGATTTTGTCAATCAATAAGCGGATTGGCCGTTTGGCTGGCTTGTTTCTGGCCATGCGTCACTCTCCTGCCCGTATGTCGTACCGCCAGGAGGTGAAATGGAGTTCGGCCGCGTGCAGGATGAAATTCAGCCCCAGTCCCAGCAGGGCGAGGCTGACGATGCCGGCGTACATCTCCGGGACGTTGAAGGTTTCCTGCGAATAAAGGATCAGGTAGCCGAGGCCGGAGGTGGCCCCGATCATTTCGGCCGCTACCACCGCCATGACGCAATAGGAGCCGCCCAGGCGAATGCCGGTGAATATTTCCGGAGCCGCCGCCGGCAGGATGATCTTGCGGAAGATGAAGGATCGCGAGGCGCCCATCGACTGGGCGGAGCGGATCAGGACGCTGTCGGCGTTTCGCACCCCGGTGCTGGTGTTCAGGAGCACCGGCCAAAACGAGGCCCAGAATATGATGATGGTCTTGGATAGCTCCCCCAGCCCAAAAAGCAGGATGAACACCGGGAAGAGCCCGAAGGCCGACATTTGCCGGAAGGACTGGAAAAGCAGATCGAGATAACGCTCAATTCGGCGGAAATAGCCGATGAAAACGCCGAAAAACACTCCGATCACAACCGAAACCAGGAGCCCGGCGGCCACTCGTTTGAGGCTGATCATGAAATGTTCCTGCAGTTCCCCCCGCAAGAAAAGAAGGTAAAGCGCCCGACTCACCGCCGAGGGCGGACTCATATAGGTTCTGTTCACCCAGCCGAGGCGGGGAGCGGTTTCCCAAAGCGCGAGGAACAGGATGAGTCCGATCCCGCGGACGAACAGGTCGTTCAATCTGGCGGAGAGCCTTCTGAGCCAGGGCATGTCAGGCCCGCATCCGTTGGCTCTCCCGCGTTTTGTTGACCTCGTCCCGCAACAGGAGCCAGGAGGTTTGCCGTATCCTGGCGAATTCCAGGGAGTTGCGGATGTCCTCGGTGCGCGGTCGGGGCAGGTCTATGCCAATGATTTCCTTTATGTACCCTGGCCTGGCGGTCATGATCGCCACCCGATCGGAAAGTATGATCGCCTCGTCGATGCTGTGGGTGACGAAGACGATGGTCTTTTTGTCCGCCTCCCAGATGCGGAGCAGCTCAATCTGGAGGGTCTCTCGGGTCTGGGCGTCCAAGGCGGCGAAGGGCTCGTCCATCAGGAGCAGGTTGGGCTGGTAGGCCAGGACCCTGGCGATGGCCACCCGTTGCCGCATGCCTCCCGACAATTGGTGCGGATACTGGTTGGCGAAGTGGGAGAGCCCGACCAGATCTAGGTAGCGGCGGGCGATTTCGCGCCGCTCCCTTTTCCCCACCTTTCGGATTTCCAGGCCGATTTCCAGGTTCTCCAGCACGGTGCGCCAAGGCAGGAGGGCATAACTCTGGAAGACCATGCCTCGATCGAAACTGCGCTTCTCCAGAAATTCCCGATCCACCAGGATTTCGCCCCGGTCATAATCGTCCAGACCGGCTAGTATGTTCAGGAAGGTCGATTTGCCGCAGCCGCTGGGGCCGAGTATGGAGAGGAACTCGCCTTCCCGGATATCCAGATCAAATCCTCGCAGCACCGGGAGAATATCCTTTTTACCCAGGGGATTCTTGATTTTGAAATCGCGATCCACTTGGCGGGCTTGTACTTTTAACATATCCGCTCCCCAAAACGCCCTATTTGCGGAAAACGCGTCCGCAAATAGGGCCATAAAAAGTTAATCCGATCCGTCGCCGGTCAATTCCGGTTGAAGGCCGGATTGAATTCGTTGGTGTACACCTGCCCGGGCTTGATCTGGCCTGGAGCAAGTTTCTTCTCCGCCTCCAGGCGCTCAATCCAGTATTGGATGCCGGACTCGGGCGTCAATTGGTCGGGGAAGAATTCAAAGCGTTCGGTCTCCTCCAGCTTGAAATTGAAGCGCTTGGCCATGAGGGCGCGGGCCTCCTCGGGATGTTCGTTGTTCCATTTGGCCGCCTTGGAAAGTATTTCGATAAGTTCGGTCACGGCTTCCGGATGTTCCTTGAGGAAGCCGCCGCGCACACTATAGGGGCACATGCCGCTCAGGCCGCCATCAATGTCCCAGTCGCTGAAGAGCATCCGGAAGTCGCGGGTGTTGGCGGCGACGCGGCCGGAGGACAGGGGATGAATAATTGCCACCTGGGTGTCGCCGCGAAGCAGGGGGACTTCCTGCTGGCTGTCCGGAGCGGTAATCATCTTGATCGAGGCGGGATCCAGGCCGTTGTCCTGGAGGTATTTCTTGGTGACGTATTCCGAGCAGGCGCCGAAGCTGTTGATTCCCAAGGTTTTGCCGGGAAAATCTTTGATGCTTTTAATGGGCGAGTCGGCGCGCACAAAGTATTTCATGTGCGGGAATTCCTTGGTTGACTCGCTGCCGCTGGCGAATATCTTGATGTCGGCTCCGCTGGCGACGGCGGCTACGATCAGCGGAGTGTGGCGGTTGGCCACATCCAGATCCCCGCTGATCAAGGCTGGGATCATCTGCCCGGCAGCAATTTGCCCGGCATAATGCGGCCTGACTCCGGCATCCTTGAAATAACCCAGATCGTCCGCCAGATAAATCAAATCGTAATACACCCATTCGGGATAATTGAACTCCACCACCTCTTTTCGGTCCGCGGCTCCAGCCTGGATATCCGCCAGCCCCCCAACCGCCATAAGCAATGTCATGGCAGCCAACACTTTTTTCCATTGGCGCATCTTTTTCTCCTTTATATCCTACTAAAGCAAATATAAACATATACATTTATTCATATCAATTATATAGGTATTATAGCGAAACCTTTGGTTTTGTCAATTTATTTTTAATTTTTTTGCGAATTATGCTTATTCGCCGGCCATTTCGCGACTTAGGGTCCCGGCCGCGGCAATCATGTCCGACGGCAACCATTTGGCCAGTATCAGGTTGAGTTCGATCGGGTCGATGGGCTTGGCGAGGAAGTCGTCCACGCTGCTTTCCAGCAGGAGTTTTTGCGTCTCTTCCCCGTTGTTGGCGGTGAGGGCGATGATCGGCGTCTCCTGGTACCGGCTGTCCGGCAACACCCGGATGAGCGCGGCGGTCTTGTTTTCGGCGGCCTTGAAAAAATCCAGTTGGCCTGGACTCAGGCTGTCGGTGCGCACTAGGCCGCTCATGCCGACGATGGCGTTCATGGGCGCGCGGATATTGTTGCTCAGGACGGCCAGGAACCTGTTTTTGGCCGCTATCGCGTCCTGCGGGGCAAGTGGTTGCGCCTCCATCGTTTTGGTGCGGTTGCCGGCCTCGCGCATCATATGTTCATGGAGTTTGAGCGCCCGCAGATCGCTGGAATACGCCGCCAGGCGGTGGCTGTCCAGCCAGGGGATGCGCACCAGCGTGGTTTCCACCGGCAGCGGCTCCCCCTTGCCGGTCAGGAACATCCATTCGAATTTCTGGTGCCCGGTCGCCAGGGCGGCGGCCATGAGCCTGGCCAGCTTGTCTCTGGTGTTCTCGCCGTTCGGCTGGAATTTCGGGTTCAGGTCGTAAAAATGCTCGATATAGTCGCGTTTGTCGGTCAGCCCGAATATTTCGACCACCCTTTGGTTGCAATCCAGCATCTTGCCGTCCGCGTCCCAGAGGGAGCAGGC
>JAISYD010000115.1 GCA_031270145.1 Planctomycetota bacterium | reverse complement strand
GCATGTAATGCCGGTCCGGAATGCAGGGGCCGGAGAGGCGGCGCATGATGCTTCAGGGCGGCGCATAACGGGGAAACTGCCTGTCAACCATCGCTCCTCGCCGTCCGCGATGTCTTCCGCCTATCTGAATCGCCGCTGCCCGGCTTCGCGAAGGGAAAGGATGCCGGCGTTCGAGGCGATGTCCGGACTTTTCTTGCGGACTTTTACGGATTGGTTAAAATTGAACGAAAGCACGCTGTTTTGGCGGACAGGCGATTCGCTCATTCGGGGAGTTCTCGGCAAGGGGCGGGAATGTGGACGACACCTTTGTTGGTTGCCCCTTATGATGGCTTCCCTTACTGTTTTTGATAAATTTGTGAATAAAACGGGATAAAGAAGAGCGGGATATTGTATTCAGTCATCAATCCGGATATCCATGCGATCCCCGGTCGGAGCCGACCATGTTCATCCGCCTGAAAATCATCCTGATCATCATGGCGATCGTGACCGTCATCGCCGCGACCACCCTCATTGCCAGTATCTACTACATGCGAAGCGGTCTGCAAGAGGCCACCGAAAACTACATCAGCGTGATCGCCGAGATATCGGAGAAGCTGGTTTCCAGCGAGACCAACTTGTTGAAGGCCAACGCGGAGACGGTGGCCGAGCATCTGGTCAACGAACCGATCGAGAATTGGGGCGCGGCCATGCGGGCGCAGTTGGCGATCCATAAGAATTTTATGGCCTTCACGGTGGCGGATCGCAACGGGGTGGTGTTTGCCGTGGGTAAGACGCCGACGCCGTCCGACCTACTCAAAAGCGAATTCGCCAGGCGGGCCTTCGCCGGGGAGACGGTCATCTCCACCACCCGGGCGGATCCGACCGGGGAATTGGTCTTCCATGTCTGCGTCCCCTTCGGTAGTAATGGTGAGCGCATCCTGTCCGTGAGCATTCCGGGGATGCTTTTTTGCGATCTGCTGGGCGACCTCACAATCTGGGAAACCGGCTCCGCGTACATCCTGGATAGGGAAGGCACCATCATCGCCAGCAAGCGCCGGGAATGGGTCCGGGATCGGCGAAACGTCTTCGAGTATGCTGAGGAAAATCCGGCGGCCCGATCCTTAACCGATTTCTCCCGCGTGATGCTTCAGGGGAAAAAGGGCATTGGTCGCTATACCCTGTTCGGGGTTGAACGCCTTGTCGCCTATATCTCCATCACCGGGTCGAAGACCAAATGGGTGCTGGCCGTGGTCTCTCCCTTGGGGGAAAGCCCGGAAGCGCATATCACCCAGGGGCTGATCCTCACCGCCCTGGTTTTCCTGAGCTTGGGAACCCTGGCCGCCTTCCTCGCCTCCGGTTTCATCGCCAAGCCGATTCTGATCGTCCAGGAACAGAATCTGCACCTGGCGGAGATGAGCGCGGCCACTCGGGAGGCATCGGAGGCCAAGACCCGTTTCCTCGCCAACATGAGCCATGAAATGCGCACCCCCCTGAACGCGGTCATCGGTTTTTCGGAACTGTTGATCCATTCCCCCCCGAATCGGGACGAGCTTGGCGAGGTGCTGGAAAAAATCCATGACGCGGGCATGACGCTTCTGAGCATCGTCAACGACATCCTCGACATCTCCAAAATCGAGTCGGGCAGGTTCGAGTTGGTTGTGGCGGAATACGACCTGGCCAGCCTCATCAACGACGCCATCACCCTCAACATCATGCGCATCGGGGAAAAGCCCATAAAATTCACTCTGGGGATAGAGGAAACCCTGCCCGTCCGGCTGCGCGGGGACGAATTGCGGGTGAAGCAGATCATGAACAACCTGCTGAACAACGCCTTCAAATACACCCGGGAGGGAAGCGTGGAGTTCCACGTGGCCGCCGGACGGGAGGGGGACGACGTCTGGCTGACCACTGTGATCCGGGACACCGGCGTCGGCATCAGGGAGGAGGATTTGCCGATGCTGTTCGACGACTACGCCCAGGTCGACGCCAAGGGCAACCGCTGGATAGAGGGGACGGGGTTGGGGCTTTCCATTTCCAGACGACTGGTGGAGATGATGGGCGGGCAGATCCGGGTGGAAAGCGAATACGGCAAGGGATCCGTTTTCACCGCCAGAATCCGCCAGCAGTTCGTCACCTGCGAGTCCATAGGCGCCGAGGTCGCGGAGAACCTGCGGAAATTCCAGTATTTCAGGCAAAAGCACGCTTGGAAGTCGGATATGGTCATCCATCCCCTTCCCTACGCCCGGGTGCTCCTTGTGGACGACGTCCAGGCCAACCTGGAGATCGGCCGGGGAGTGCTCAAGCCCTACGGCATGAAGGTGGACACCGCCTTCAGCGGCCGGCGGGCGATCGAACTGCTCCGGGACGAGAACATCCGCTACCATGCCGTTTTCATGGACCATATGATGCCGGATCTGGACGGCATCGAGACGGTGCGGATAATCCGGAAAATCGGAACCGAATACGCCAGAACCGTGCCCATCATCGCCCTGACGGCCAACGCCATCTTGGGCAGCAGGCGGATGTTCCTCGATAACGGGTTCCAGGACTTCATTTCCAAACCCATCGATCTCCCGCAACTTGACGCCGTATTGATGCGCTGGGTGCGGAACCGGGATCTGGAAACCGCCGCCGTCCGCCCTCCGGAGGAGGAGGATCCTCCTTTCCGGCCAGTCCATGAAATCGGGTCGATCGACGGACTCGACCAGAAGGCGGCGCTGGCCCGCTTCGGCGGCGACCGGGAGTCGTTCCTCCGCGCCCTAAGATCCTATGCCGATACCATCCTCCGGCTGGTCGCGCGGGCGGGCGGGTTCGACGAGAAAGGGTTGGACGCCTACGCCATCATGGTGCACGGAATCAAGAGCAGCAGTTACGGCATCGGCGCCCGGCAATTGGGCCGGCTGGCCGAGAATCTGGAATCGGCGGCCAGGTTCGGGGATTTCGCTTTCGTCCGGGCCAGGCAGGCCGAACTGTCGGCGGCGGCGGGAAAACTTTTGGCCGAACTGAACGAGCGGCTGAACGAAGTGGACCGGGAAAGCGGGAAGCCGGCCAGAGAGGCGCCGGATCCCGCCGTCCTGGACCGGCTGGGCCGGGCCTGCCGGAATTATGATATGGATGGAGTGGACCAGGC
>JAISYD010000273.1 GCA_031270145.1 Planctomycetota bacterium | reverse complement strand
TTGGCACCCCGGAAGGGAATCGAACCCCTATTTACAGCTCCGGAGGCTGTCGCCTTATCCATTGGGCTACCGGGGTGTTTCTGATGCCGTTATAACGTCGGGCGCCAAAACGCTTCGCTCTTGACTGATTATACGGCAAAAGCTCTTGCTTTGTCAATCCTCGAAAAGATGCCGCGGGATCATTTTATCTTCCAGAATGAGTTTCGGCTTTTAAGCAACCGCCGGCGCTTGCCTTTTCCGGTTTGTAATCACTTGGACGTTGCGAATTGGTAAGCTGGCGGTCGACGAATCCGGCCGCCAGTCGAGCAAAACAATTACGCCGCCGCACCTGCTTTTAGTTGTCTGTCATATTGACATGATTGAGATTTTATTGTCGTAATGACAAAAAGCAATTTAATAAACCTATTTTCATCTTATCTTATAAATGACATTTAATAATATAAGTATATTATTATTATTTAGTTGTAATAAATTTAACTATATTTATTGCAATTAGCACTATAATTGCTAATGAATAAAGTGAAAGTAAAAATCAGGCAGTTGAATCCTGAAAGACTGCCAACGTCGATGAAAGGAGTCTGCCATGTTTTGGTCTAGCGCTAAATCATTGTTGCCTCGTTATGCTTTGGGTGGCGAATTGGATATCCTGGATCGCTGGCTGGATAACGCCTTCACCCAGTCGTCGGACGCAACTCGTCCGGCCTTCAACGTTTGGGCCGACTCCGATAGCGCTTTGCTTGTCGGCGAACTGCCCGGCGTGAAGATGGAGCATATCGAGGTCACCGCCAGCGGCAACACCATCAAGATCAAGGGCGAACGGCAGGATGAGGCGGGCGACAACCAGAGCTACCTCAGGCGTGAGCGGATTGGCGGCAGTTTTGAACGGGATTTTGAATTGCCGTTCCGTATTGACGCGGCCAAGGTCGAGGCCAAACTCGGCAATGGCATTCTGGAGGTAAACATTCCCCGGGCCGAAAGCGATAAGCCGAGGAAGATAACGGTCGCCTCCAATTGAGGCGGCATCCAGGCATCCCCGTTGCGGGGCGGCAAATACCGGCGAAAGGCATTGGCGTAAGGAGAATAAAATGGAACCTAATTCCGTGCAGGAAATGGAAAAACGGGAAAGACAGCCTGATCAGGTAAGCGAAACCGGCCGAGCGGCCGTTGGCATGGCGGGCGAAGCGAATTTGCGGGATATTCGCCGGCCGGCGACCGATATCGTGGCGTCCGAGAGCGAGGTGGTTTTGCTTATGGAGTTGCCTGGCGTGCGGGATAGCGGACTGGAGATATCGTTGGAGAAAAACATCCTTTCCGTCAAGGCCGTCCCGATCGCCAGGGATCCCGCCGGCCGCCGCTTGCTCTACGCCGAGTGCGGCATCGGCGAATATCGGCGTTCGTTTTCCCTGCCGGAGGATGCGGACAGGGATGGCATATCGGCTTCGCTGAAGGACGGCGTCCTTCGCATCAGGTTGCCGAAGATCGCTCCCGAGACGAGACGAATCACGATTGCCAACGGTTGAGGCGGGTTGGAGCCGGCTTGACGCGGGCAAGCCTACGATTTCTTGGGGTTAAAATCTTCCGCCGCCCGTATTGACAACGCTACGGGCGGCGGATATCTTTGCAAATGCGGCATATAGGGAAATGCCGGAGTTGGGGATCGTCGCGGAACTTTTTTGTCCCCGGCCCTTGGCCGAAAAAGGGTTCACCAAGCGAAAGGCGGGCGAGTCAGGCGACGGCATGGCCAGTTACCTCGACAAAATACCAAAACAACTGGCGGCCCGCCGCAAGGCTTTCGCCGCCGCCCGCGCCAATCCCGCCCTTCTCCCGAGTTGCTGGGCCATTGTCCGTTCCATAGCCAACAACATGTATGATTATGTGCGCAATTCGGTGGTGGGCGGCTGCACCTTTCCGGATCGGCCAATCTATCTCTCTACCGAGGACGCGGCTTTTATCAACTTTGGCGCCAGCCCCAGACTGCTTACCCTGGACATGCTCTGGCTGGAGGCCGAGGCGGCCAACCAGCCGCCGCCGGATTCATCTTCGCCGGCGGAGCCATCCCCGGAAAACCAGGTTAAGATCCGCCGCCAATTGGCCCGGCTGGCCAGGACCTACAGCCCAACTCACGAAACCCACCGGGTTTACAACCTGGAAAACTGGATTCAGGAGATGTACCGGGATAAACTGGACGTCGATTACGCCGAACACCTCCAACGCCAAATCGATGGCTTGAACGTTTATATGGACGCCGTCCCCAAATCGCTCCAGGCCGCTGGCCTGAGCGGAAAACTCCTCAAAGCGGTGGCGGACTCGTTCAACCTGTTCAAAACCATCACCGGCTCGTCGCACCAGCTTGACCGGGAGAAAATGAGTTTTAGTGATCGCCGCGGTTATGTCGACACCATCCAGAAAATCGAACGCGTCATGGTCAAGGCGGACGAGGCTCTCGGGACGGCCGGGACGGGGCGTTCGGCGGTTCGGGAACTTTACGGCCTGTGGAAAAACGCCAACTACGAGATGATGGGGTTGACCCGCGAGTTGCGCGCCCTTTGGGCCGGCACCAGCCTGGATGATCGCATAGCCGAATTGGCCGAGTTGTTGGGAGCGGTGCAAAAAACCATCAATCGTTGCGCCGAGGAGGCGCGCTCGCCGTCGCCCCAGCTTCCCGTCGTCCGGGCCGACGAGGAGAGCCGGGGCGTCGTCTCCCGGGCTGATGTGGCCGAGGTTTTTCAGGCCGTCACGCTTTATGAGCCGATTACCGCCGGCAACGCCGCGCTCGTTTCCCGGGACATCCGCCGCTTCGGCCCGCTAATCGCCTTGCTGACTCCTGGTTCTGGCCAGCCCCGCTATTGCTCGGAGATCCGCAAATTGGGAAGGGAGGATGATGATGAAGCGGGCAAATACGGCGGATCCGGCAAGCATCAGCCGAAACAGGAGCGGGAAATAGATGTGGATCGCCGGGTACGTTATCCCATGAATTGCCTGGTGACGCCGATTGGCGCCGAGAGGGGAACCCTGGTCCGGGATCTGTCCGATGCCTGGCTGGAATACCAGCAGACCGCTTTTCCGGTCGCCTTCCAGGAATTTTTGGAAGGCGCGAAGGAAGTTGTTCCGCAGGCTTTCGCCTTGCCGCCCGACAAGACGGCGAAAGACATGTCGGTCAATTCCGCCAGACAGACGCTGGCCAAGCTGATTGCCGCTTTCTCCGAATGGGCGCATTCGGGAAAAGAACCGGTGGACGAGGATGCGGCGTCGGTCTTTCCGCCTTTCCGCGATTATGTTCTGGCCCGGCTGGGACCGCCCGGTTTCCTCATTCCTCTCCGCCATCGCCCTTTTCTCAACCTTTTTTCCGAGGCCGGCGCTATTCGCCGCCTGGAAATGTGGAAGCGCTGCCTTGGTCCCCGCCTGGCCCTGGATCGCCAATTGGTGGCGGTGAACGTCATTCAGAAGGACTGGAAAGCCTTGCGCGACAGCCTTAAATATCTTCCCGCCTCCCTGATCCGGGGCAATGCCAATCTAGACAACGGGTTCGCTAAAACCAAAGAGTTGGCGGATCCTTTTTCCGAACACAAGGCGGCTGGCTTTTTCCGGAAGTTCCTGGAGGATCAACCCGATTTGAAATCGGCGTTGGCGACGGTGGAAAGTCAGGTCGCCATAGAGGTGGAGACTTTGCGCAGCCAGTCGGAAGGTCTGGGCCGGGTGTTCCAGTTTGATCAGGCCGCGTCTGCCATCATGCGCCGCCAGACTTCGCAACTCCAGGAAAAACGAAACGCGGCCAATGCCCATATAGATCAATATCTCGCCGGCCTCATGTACGCGCTGGACAACAATTACGAGGCGGCCGAGGGAGCGCTCGCCATGTGTCTTGTCCCGCTGGACAAGCGCGAACCCGCCGAACCGGCGGAGCCGCCGATCCCGGATGAAATCGGGAAGGAGTGGTTCGCCGCCGCCTTCCCGCCCAAGGACGGCAATTTCCAGAAACGCGGCGCGCCGGGCGAGACCGCCTCCGGCATCGTGTGTTATGATTTCATCTATTACAATCTTGGCGTGGTTTATCTGAAATTGAACCGCCATATTGAGGCCATGATGTGTTTCCAGACTGTGATCAAGGAGCGGCCGGACGGGCATTTTCTTTACCGTCAATGGGCTGAAACCCTTCTGGCCGGGGCCAAGGCGAATGTGCCCGGCGGCGCGGCTTGATGGCCAAGCCCGGCGAACGCGGCGATCCCGGTCGCGAAGGTCCGGACTGGGATGTCTGGCGCGGCGCCGGCTTTTTGCCGGGAGCGGCGGCCGGGGGCGTCGGTCTTTTCTTTTGCGAAACCGGGAAGATCGCGGAGCGGGAGCGTCGGTTGTTTCTGTCCTGGCTCGACGCCGGAGAGGAGGAACGCCGGCGGCGCTTCCTTGACGAAAGGGACGCGGTTCTTTTTGCCGTGGCTCACGGCTTGACCCGTTATGTCCTGTCGTTGTGGCGGATAGGAGAGGGGCGGCCTGGCTGGGAAGTGGCGCCGGGCGACTGGCGTTTCGCCGTCGACGCGGCTGGCCGGCCTGCCGCCCTGCTTCCGGCCGGGATGGAAAAAACCGCCGGTACGCCCATCTTCAGCCTTTCTCACACCCGCGGCGCGGTGGCGCTGGCCGTGGCCGCAGCTGGCAAATTGGGGGTTGATGTGGAGCGATCCCGGCGGCCAACCGAGGCCGCGCTGTTGGCGGAACGCTTTTTCGCCCCCGAGGAACTGGCCGATTTGGCTGGCTGCCGCGGCGAGAAGGATTCCCGGAAGCGGTTCATCCTTTACTGGACGCTTAAGGAAGCTTATCTCAAGGCTCTGGGAGTCGGCATGATCAAGAGCCTGTCGTCCTTCGCCATGTCTCCGGGTCGGGACGGGGCGGATTTATTGTATGATATGGACGGCGCGGAAGGGGAATGGCTTTTCCGCCATTATCATCCTCCGGGCGGATTTACCCTTTCCCTGGCGGTCGGCGGGTCGGCCTTTCCGGACGAACCGCGGATAGTCCGCCTCGCCCACCGCCCCGGCCGGGGATGGTCATGCTGGTAGGCGGCGGCCGGGGAGGCGCCTTCAGGCATCGGCCAAGCCCCGGGGGCCGTCTCTCCTCCTTCTTCCGCCCTTGGATCTGGCCTTCGCCTTTCCGGCCCGCGCCTTGGGCCGGTTCCCGACGTAGGATATGGGCGCCTTCAAATCCAATAGGCGATCACGCAGCCGGGCGGCCTCCTCGAAATGCAGATCCGCCGCCGCCTTCTCCATTTCCTGTTGCAACAGGCGGATTTCCTCCTCCGGGGTGATGCCGCCCGTCGCGATGGAGCCTCCGAGGGCGGGTATGTAAATCATTTTCTCTTCGTTGGCGCCGAAGAATTCCTCCAGGCCGGTTTCCAGTCCGCGCTTAACCGAGGTCGGAATTATGCCGTGCTTGGCATTGAATTCAAGCTGGGCTTCGCGGCGGCGGCCGGTTTCGTCCATGGTTTTCCGCATGGCGTCGGTGATGCGATCGGCGTAGAGGATCACCCGCCCCTCGGTGTTCCTGGCGCAACGTCCGATAATTTGGATGAGGCTGGTGGCGTTTCTGAGAAATCCCTCTTTGTCGGCGTCCAGGATCACCACTAGCGATACCTCCGGCAGGTCAAGCCCCTCCCGCAGGAGATTGACGCCGATGAGGGCGTCATAGGTCCCGATTCTGAGATCGCGCAGGATCTCCACCCGATCCAGGGTGTGTATGTCTGAATGGAGATAGGCGGTTTTAAGCCCTCGCTCGCGGCAGTAGGAATCCAACTCCTCGGCTAGGCGCTTGGTGAGGGTGGTGACCAGGACGCGCTCCCCCCGGGCGGCGCGGGCCTGGATCTCGCCCATGATGTCCGGTACCTGTCCCTTGGTCGGGCGCACTTCGACCGGCGGATCCGTCAGTCCGGTCGGGCGCACCAGGAGCTCCACCGGACCCTCTTCCGAAAGGCCAAGCTCATAGGGGGCCGGCGTGGCCGAGACGTAAATGGTCTGCGGCTGGATGGAGCGGAATTCCTCCCACTTGAGGGGACGGTTGTCCAAGGCCGACGGCAGGCGGAAACCGTGCTCCACCAGCACCTTTTTCCGGGCTTGATCGCCGTTGTACATGCCTCTGACCTGGGGCAGGGTGACGTGCGACTCGTCGACTATGAGCAGCCAATCCCGCTCGGGGAAATAATCGAAAAGGCAGGCCGGCCTTTCGCCCGCTTTCCGGCCGTCGAAATGGCGCGAATAATTCTCAATGCCCTTGCAATAGCCGATTTCCTCGATCATTTCCAGATCGTAGCGGGTGCGGCTTTCCAGCCGCTGCGCCTCCAGGAGCTTTTCCTCCCGCTTGAAAAGGGCGAGCTGCCCGGCCAATTCATCGTTGATGCCGTCGACCGCGGCGGCGGCGGCGCTTTCGCTGAGGACGAAATGCGTGGCGGGGAAGATGGCCCGATGCCGGAAATGCATGAGCAGCTCGCCGGTCAACGGGGCGAATTCATGGATGTCCTCCACCGTGTCCCCGGCCATTTCGATCCGGATGGCCGACTGGCTGTAGGCCGGCCAAACATCCAAGGCGTCGCCGCGAAGTCGGAAAGTTCCGCGCTGGAAATCGAAGTCGTTGCGTTGATACTCCATCCGCACCAGGCGGGTGAGGAATTCCCGGCGATCCACCTCGTCCCCGATCTGGACGGTAAGGGCGATGTCCCGGTATTCCTGCGGCCGGCCAAGGCCGTAGATGCAGGAAACCGACGCCACCACCACCACGTCGCGGCGGGTCAGCAGGGCCGAGGTGGCGGAAAGGCGCAGGCGCTCCAAATCGTCGTTGATGGCCGCGTCCTTCTCAATATAGGCGTCGGTCTGCGGGATATAGGCTTCCGGCTGGTAGAAGTCGTAATAGGAGACGAAATATTCCACCGCGTTTTCAGGGAAAAATTGCCGGAATTCGGAATAAAGCTGGGCGGTCAGGGTCTTGTTGTGGGAGAGTATCAGGGCCGGTTTATCCATCCTGGCGATAAGATTGGCCATGACGAAGGTTTTTCCCGAGCCGGTGACGCCGAGCAGCGTCTGGTGCGGCAGCCCGGCGCGCGCCCCCCCGGTCAGCCTTTCGATGGCCTCGGGCTGCTGTCCGGCGGGAGTGAAGGCGGAGTTGAGCTTGAAAATAGGCATGGATGTCCCCGACTATTCGCGGGAATCCCCAAAAGGCTTTTTCCCGCGGTTCCGCGCCGCGGCGTCAACGCCAAAGATTCCCGGCAATCTTTATCAGCAATAGGGCGATGACGAACAGCATCGCCGGACGTATTATTTTGACCCCGTTCTTGACCGCCAGCCGCGCGCCCAGGTAGTTCCCCAACAGGGCGCAGGCGGCGCAGGGAACGCCAAGGCCGTAGTCGATATCCCCGGAGCCCATGAACATGGCCACGGCCCCGATGTTGGAGGCGAAATTGACCGCCTTGGCGTTGCCGCAGGCGGTGAGCAGTTTTAATCCCAGGACGGCGGTGAAAGCCAGGATCAAAAAGGTTCCGGCGCCAGGTCCGAAAAAACCGTCGTATCCGCCGATGACAAACCCCGTCAGCAGGGAATAGGCGATGTTCCTGATCGGCGGCAGTTTCCTTTCGATCGAACCGAAATCCTTGCGGACGATTGGTAAGATGGCCGCCGCCGGTATGGCGATCAGCATCAGCCAGGCCAGGGTCCTTTCGTCAAGCAACAGGACCAGCCTGGCTCCCGCCATCGAACCGATCAAGGCTCCGCCGAACGCGTAGATGGCCGAATCCCATTTGATATGGCCCCTTCGGGCGAAATAAAGGGTGGAAAGGCCGGTTCCCAGGAAGGCGGAAAATTTGTTCGTCCCCAACGCCAGGTGCGGGGGGACGCCGATGGCGAGGAAGGATGATATCGAAATAAGCCCGCCGCCGCCGGCGATGGAATCGACGAAGCCGGCTAGGAAGAGCAGAGGATAGATGATCCACACGGGTGCGTCCTTGCCTGAAAACATGTTGTTGAGAGGAGGCGGGATTGAGCCGCAAGGTTCGGCGTTCGCGGCATCAGCGCAGGAAGCCGGTCAATGGGCTGGACGCTTCGGCGAGGGAACGGGTTTCGCCCGGTCCGGCCTCCAACGCCATTCTGGCTCCCCGCACCGCCAAGCTGAAGGCTTCGGCCATGGCGGTCGGATTTTTCGCCACCGCCAGGGCGGTATTCACCATTACGGCGTCGGCACCCATTTCAATGGCGTCGGCGGCATGGGAGGGGAGGCCGATTCCGGCATCGACCACAACCGGGCAGCGGGATTGTTCAATGATGATTTCCAGGTTGGCGCGGGTGCGCAACCCCTGGTTCGAGCCAATGGGGCTGCCAAGCGGCATGACGGCGGCGCAACCGGCTTCCTCCAGGCGGCGGCAGAGGATCGGGTCGGCGTTGACGTACGGCAGGACGATAAACCCTTCCTTGACGAGAATTTCAGCCGCCTTGAAAGTTTCCACTGGATCGGGGAGCAAATAATAGGGATCGGGGGTGACTTCGAGTTTCAGCCAGGCTACGCCGGAGGCTTCCCGGGCCAATCTGGCGATGCGAATCGCCTCGGAGGCGTCGCGGGCGCCGGAGGTGTTGGGGAGAAGCTGTATTTTGCTTAAATCAATGGCCGCCAGCACGTCGTCGTGGGGGTTGGCGATATCGATCCGGCGCAAGGCGACGGTGACCATCTCCGTTCCCGATGCCTCGATGGCCGAGCGCATGGCCAAAACGCTGGAAAATTTGCCGGTTCCCACAAACAGGCGGGAGGAGAAGGTCCTCCCCGCTATCGCCAGTTCCTTTTTTTTCATAACCTCTTTCATACCCTATGGCAGAACGCGACCGGGATCGGCTTGAAGACGAAATCAACCTCCGCCGACCAGCCGCACTATCTCGACATTGTCGCCGTCGGAAAAGATCCGCGCGGCATAGGAGTCCCGCTTGACTATTTCCCCGTTCAATTCCACCACCACCAAGGCCGGCTCAAGTCCAAGCGATTCGACCAGGACCGCCAGGTTGTCGGGGAAGGCGTCGGGCGCGAATTCCCGGATTTCTCCGTTTATCCGCAATTTGCCGGCCGTTTTCATCCTCTTTTGCCAAACATCTTGGCGCCTTTCACCTTGCCGTTGATAAGATCCGTCATGTACTTTCCGCCCTTGAAGGAAATGGTTTGCCGCTCTTCCACCATGACCTCCTGTCCGGTGCGGGGATTCCTGGCCTTGCGGCGCTTTCGGGTCTTGACCTCGAAAACGCCGAAATTGCGAAGCTCGAGGCGGCCCTCGCGCATCAAGGTGTTGATTATTTCATCCAGCGTCATCTGCACGATGCGTTTTATGTTGGTTTGGTGCATTTTCATTTCTTTGGCGATTTTCAACGCCATGTCATTCTTCGTCACGGACATCCCCTCCCAGCAAATTGGATTGAAAACCCGGCGGTTTATTCCGCTTCCCTACCGGACGGCGGAAGTCCCGCCTCAGCCTCATGCCGTTTCCCCTGATGTCAACCTAAGGCAACATAAGGATATGGCATGAACGAGCATATTGTCAAGACGATTTTTCCTTTTTGCTTTCGCTGAAGCCCAGGGGGGCTTGACGCGAAGGGGCGTACGGATTACAATATCTGCGGATTCCCCTGGACGGGTGAATCTTTTTGTTTTTGCCGGGCAAGGGAGAGGGAACGTGGCGAAACAGTACGCGAAAAACAAACAGGGCGGCGGCATGGAGGATGGCGCCGACAACCGCCGGACGCTAGAGACGCGCACCCTTTATATAGTGGTTTTCCTGGGCGGCGCCGCTCTCATGGGACTGGAAATATCCGGCGCCCGGTTGGTGGAACCGCATTTCGGCTCCACCATTTACGTTTGGGGTTCCATCATCGGCGTATTCATGCTCGCCCTGTCCATAGGCTATTGGGGCGGCGGCCGCCTGGCGGATCGCTCGCCCAAGATCGAAACGCTGGGGCTGGCGCTTTTGCTGTCCGCCCTCCTGACCCTTGCCATCCCGCCCCTGGCGCCCGATTTTTGCGTCTGGTTGAACGGTTTCGAGGACATTGATGTACGTTACCGCACCCTTTTGGCCAGCCTGTTCCTGTTTGCCCCGCCCTCCATCTGCATGGGCATGGTCAGCCCTTTCGCCGTACGCCTGGCGGCGAGCCGGGTTTCGGCTCTAGGTTCGGTTGCCGGTTCGCTTTACGCGGTTTCCACCCTCGGCTCTATTGTCGGCACCCTTTTGGTGTCGTTCGTTTTGGTGGAGCTCATCGGCACTTCCGTCATCGTCTACGGCGTGGGGGCGGTTTTGGCGGCGCTTTCGGCCTACTGCTTCTTCCATGGCGGCGGCGTCTTCAAAAAGGCCGGAACCGCCCTTGCCATTATTGGCGTCGGAGGCGGCTATTTCGGAGCCGGAACTCCACTCACCAAGGCCATGGCCGGAGACACGCTGCTTGAAAGCAAGGAATCCGCCTATCATTTCATCACCATCCTGAACAGCCGCTCGCAGATAGCCCCCTATCGGCTGCCCGCCCGGCTGATGATGTTCAACAACCTGATCGAAAGCGGCATCCTGCTGGACGAGAACACCCGCGATCTCCCCCCGCCGCCGGCCCGTACCGCTTGCGGCTACGTCGATTTGCTCCATCTCGGCATGCTGCTTACCGGCCATCCCCCGCGCGACATGCTCATCATCGGCTGCGGCGGCGGCGTCGGGCCGCGCATGTTCAAGGAAAACTATCCGGCGGACGTCAAATCCATTGATGTGGTCGATATCGATCCCTGGGTCTTCAAGTTGGCGGAAAAATGGTTCAACTATCCCTTTTCCGGCGATTCGGTCATCAAGTCCCATGTCGTCGACGGCCGCATGTTTGTCGAGCAGGCGCCTCCGGGACGGAAATGGGATTATATCGTCATGGACGCCTACTCTTCCGGCGGACGCATTCCCAAACACCTGATCACCAGGGAATTTTTCCACGCCGTCCGGGATCGCCTGACCGACGACGGGGTGATGGTCATAAACGTCATCAGCGCTTTTGAAAAGCCGGCGTCGGGGCTGGATCACAGTCGCCTCTTCCGCTCGGTCTATAAAACGCTGCTGGATGTCTACTCGGCTGACCGGCCTGACGGCGGAGGGCTTTACGCCTTCCCGCGCAACCGTTCTGGAGAGGGCGAGAATATCATAATGGTGGCCGCCAAGGAAAGCCTTCCGCGTTTCGCCGCCCGGGATATCGAGCGCCGTTACCGGGCTATGCGTAGTCGCCATCTTTCCCACACTAGGCTGGACGACGTCGTGCCCAGGCAGCTCGTCGCCAGCCCGGATCTTTCCGATGTACCGCTCCTGACCGATGATTTTTGCCCAACCGACAGCATGGTACATCGGTGAATGCCGGCTACGCCGATTCCAGCTCGATCACCCGGAGGCTTGACCCCGCTCAAAGGCGTTCGCCGGCCGGCGCCGGCGGAAGGGAGCCGTATCCGATCCTAATCACGGGCGGAGGCGGTTTCCTCGGCTCGCACATAGCCGGGCGTCTTCTGGAACGGGGCGATTCGGTCCGCGTTTTCGGCCGGAGATTTTACCCGGACCTGGCCGCCGCCGGAGCCGATTGTCGCCAGGGCGACGTCGCCGATCCGGCGGCGGTGAGGAAGGCGGTTGACGGCTGCCGCTCGATCATTCATTGCGCCGCCATGCCGGGAATCGACGGCGACTACCGTCTTCATTACGCCGCCAACTATCTGGGGACGAAAAACGTCATCGACGCGGCCGTCTCGCTTGGCGTCCGCCGGTTGGTGCATACCAGTTCGCCGGCGGTGGTCAACGCTGGACAGGATATTGAGGGCGGCGACGAGGATTTGCCATATCCCGCTAAATATCTTTGCCCCTATGCCGCCACCAAGGCGCTGGCGGAAAAGTTGGCGCTCGGCATGAATTCCGCCGGCTTCGCCACCATCGCCATCCGCCCGCATCTCATGTTCGGCCCCGGCGACACCCAACTGTTGCCCAAACTCCTGGCCCTGGCCGGGCGGGGGAGGCTTAGGCGAGTGGGGAACGGGAAAAACCTGGTCAGCGTGTGCTATGTGGAAAACGCCGCCCACGCCCATATCCTGGCGCTGGACGCCTTGCAATCCGGCTCGCCGGCAGCCGGCCGGGCCTACTTCATCAACGAGCCGGAACCGGTGAATTGCTGGGATTTCATCAACCGCCTGGTGACGGCGGCCGGCTTTCCGGAAGTCCGCAAGTCCATCCCCTTTCCCGCCGCCTATGCGATCGGCTGGCTTGGCGAAAAGACCTTCGCGCTTCTGAAGCGCCGGGAGGACCCGCCCATGACCCGCTTTCTCGCCTGCCAGTTGGCCCGGAACCATTGGTTCCGCGTCGACCGGGCCAGGCGAGATCTGGGTTGGGAACCGGCGGTTATGCTGGAAGTGGCGTTGCGAAGGACTTTGGCGTGATTGGCGTCATCACCACCGTCCCCACGGAAATAATTTTCGCCGCCAGCCGCCGGCCGGTGGATCTCAATAATGTCTTTGTCGCCGACCCCGAGGCTGATCGGTTGGTCACCTGGGCTGAAGCCAGGGGTCTTCCCGTTTCGACCTGCGCCTGGGCCAAAGGAATTTACGGGGCGATTCACCGCCTGAACATCCGGGAGATCGTGGGGGTGATCTCCGGCGATTGCTCGCATAATATGGCCCTGTGCGAGATATTGCGCAGCGAAGGAGTGATCGTGCGCCATTTTGCCTTTCCCCCCTCGCGCCGGGCCGATGACCTGGAGAGAGAGCTTGAACGCTTCGCCGACAGCTTGGGGACAACCCTGGCGGCGGCGGAGGCGGTGAAGCCGGCTCTTGATGAAATCCGCGCCTTGGCTGGCGAGCTTTACCGGCTGGCGGACGGGGGGATGGTGGCTTCGGGCGATCTTTTCACCGCCCTTTTGAACACCTCGGACTTTTTTAGCGATCCCGATAAATGCCGAAGGGAGCTCCTGGCGGCCTTGAAGAAAGCCCGGGAGGCGCGGGCGCCCGTCCAGCCTCCAATCCGTCTGTCCTGTGCCGGCGTTCCGGCCATCTTTTCGGATATTTGGGAGGTTTTCGACCGGCTTAATGTCCGCTTCGTCGATCACGAGGTGCCGCGCCAATTCGCCCTCCTTGACGGCATAGGGCTGGGAATGGTGGAGACCTATCTCAAATACACCTATCCCTATGACGTTTTTTCCCGCATTGAGGATGTGGGACGGGAGGCGGATCGGCGCGCCGCCGCCGGGCTAGTGCATTATGTCCAGTCGTTCTGCCACCGGATGATGCATGATCGCCTGTGGCGGGAGGGGATCGCCATTCCCATCCTCACTCTGGAGGCGGATCGCCCGGGACGGGTGGATGAGCGGACCCGCACCCGGATTGAGGCGTTTGTGGAGCGGTTGTCGCCATGACGGTTGGGCGGACGAGGAGGGTTTCACTTGGACAGCGAGGGCATGGAGAAAAAACGCCGCCTTATGACGCAAATGTCGGTGGAGCGGCTGGTCTGCCGTCTGGCCGGCCCTACCATCGTGATCATGCTCATTACCGCACTTTACAACACGGCCGACACCTATTTCGTGGGATCGCTCGGAACCTCAGCCACCGCCGCCGTGGGAATCGCCTTCCCCCTTATGGCGGCGATCCAGGCCATAGGCTTTTTCTTCGGCCATGGCGGCGGCAACTACCTTTCCCGCCAATTTGGGGCGCGCAGCTTCGAGAATGCCGGCCGCATGGCGTCAACCACCTTTCTGTCGTCCCTGGTCCTCGGCGCCGCCATCTCGCTCCTGGGGATCGTCAACATCAAATTCCTGGCCGTTTGCCTGGGCTCCACCGGGACCATTCTGCCGCACGCGATTGAATACCTGTTTTTCATCCTGCTGGCCGCCCCGCTGACCTGCGCCTGTTTTACCTTGAACAATCTGCTCCGCTTCCAGGGCAGCGCCATGCACGGAATGCTTGGGATGCTTTCCGGCGCCATTCTGAACATCATACTTGACCCGATTTGCATTTTTTGGTTCGGCATGGGCGTTTCCGGGGCGTCGTTTGCGACCCTGACGAGCCAAACGCTTTCTTTTTGCCTGCTTTTGGCCGCCAGTTTCAGGGGCGGCAACATCCGAATCAACCTCCGGCTGATCCAGCCGACCCTGGGCTTTTATCTGGAAATTGGCAGGGGAGGCTTCCCGTCGCTCTGCCGGCAGGGGTTAGGCAGCGTGGCGGCGGTATGCCTCAACCAGGTTTCCGGCGCCTTCGGCGATCCGGCCATAGCCGCCATGGCGGTGGTGCAAAGGATATCCATGATTGCCAATGCCGCCCTGGTCGGCTTCGGCCAGGGATTCCAGCCGGTGTGCGGCTTCAATTACGGGGCCGGACTTTATACCCGCGTCAAACGGGCTTTCTGGTTTTGCGTCAAGTTCTCCACCTTCGGCCTGGCGGCCATGGCCGTGGCCGGTTTCGTTTTCGCGCCCGGCCTAATCGCCCTGTTCCGGCCGGATGATCCGGAAGTGATAGGCATCGGGAATCTGGCGCTCCGCCTCCGTTGTCTCACCTACCCGTTGGTGGGCTGGATCATACTCAACAACATGATGCTGCAAACCATAGGCCGGGCCAGGTCGGCCAGTTTCCTGGCTTTGGCCTGGCAGGGCTTGTTCATGCTGCCGTTTCTTTTCACTTTGCCTCCCTGGCTTGGCGTTCTCGGAGTCCAGTTGAGCCAGCCGCTGGCGGATCTGGCCACCTTTGTCTGCTCGGTTCGGCTGGGAATGGGGGTGATGCGGGAAATGCGGGAGGATAAGCGGTCCGGAGGGATATGATTCAACTCCGGGGCGTCAAGAAGGACTGCGCGACGCTGTGTGACGCGCGCGATAATTTGGGCGAGTGCCTGGAATTCCACAACACGGGCCGTCGGCGCTCGAGTCTTGGGCGTAGGAGCCCGGCGCTGGTCTATTGGGCGGATCGACCCCGGATGAGCAACGTTGGCGCGACGGGTGACCAACTTTTGCCGTTTCAACAATTCCGGTGACGCCGCCGCAAAGTCACCGATGAGCAGTGGGTGTTGATTGAGCCACATCTTTCAGAATATGCGGTATCTGGCAAGGGCGGGCAAAAGCCGGGATTACGTCTGTAATCTTGGCGGCGTCCCCGGAATTGTTGAAACAGTAAAAGTTGGTCTCCCGTCGTGCCGATAGGCACGATTGCCGGTTCAAGGAGACCATAATGCTAAAAAGAGTGGAAGCATTTGCTACGCTGGGTATTTCGGACGGTGTTTCGGAGCTTGGAGAAGCCTTTCGGGAATTTATCCGCGAGCAGGTTCGCAAGATTATTATCGGCGTAATGACGGCGGAGGTTGAATGTCTTTGCGGTAGGCGGCATCGGCC
>JAISYD010000250.1 GCA_031270145.1 Planctomycetota bacterium | reverse complement strand
CCCAAAAAATGGCTGAAATCGCCAAGCCGGGTCTGGGAACTCCGCCAACGACTTCGGGAACAAAGTTTTGACGTTTCTTTTGACACGCAGGGATTGACCAAGAGCGCTATCGCCGCCTGGCTGTCCGGCGCGAGGATTCGCATCGGCTTCACCAGGGGCGAAGCCAGGGAAATCGCGCCGCTTCTTAATAACCGGCTGATCCGGCCGGATGGAAGGCATGTGGTGCGGATGGCGCTTTCGCTATTGTCCGGGATTGGGGACAATCCTCCGGATGTTCCGGAATTTGTCTTGCCGCCTTGTCCGGCGGAGGACGCCGCCAGGATCGACTTGTTGTTGGCAAGACCGGAATATGCGCCCGGATTCGTCTTATTGGGTCCGTGGGGAACCTTCCGCTCCAAACTATGGCCGGCGGAGAGGTTCCTGGAGCTTGCCGTAAGAATAAGAGGAAAGACCGGCCTTATCTCACTAATGCTGGGCCACGGCGAATACGAGCGGAGGACGGTGAGAGAGCTGGCTTGCGGCTCCGGCGGAGCGCTGGATTTGGCGCCGGAACTGACCCTGGCCGGAGTGGCGGAGCTGGCCCGGCGGGCCAGCCTGTTTGTCGGCGGCGATTCATTCCCGTTGCACATCGCCTCCGCCGTTGGTTGCCGCGCCCTTGGACTGTACGGCATTACCGATCCCCTGCGGTTGGGACCGCTTCCGCCGAACGGCGAGAGCGTGTATGAATGGTTGACACTGATAAAATCCCCTCGCAAGCGTCGCCGAATGGAACCGGACAATATGTTGGCCTTGGGGGTGGATAAGGTTTTTGGCCGTTGCTTGGATATGCTGGCTCGACATCATAAGGAATAAACCTCTATGCCTCCTGTTGTTTTCACCATGCGGAACGTGTCCAAGTCCTACGGCGGGAAGCCGGCCTTGGAGGATATCAACCTCTCCTTTTACCTGGGGGCGAAGATTGGCATTGTCGGCGAAAACGGCGCCGGCAAATCCACTCTGCTCCGCATCATGGCCGGAATCGACCGGGACATTACTGGCGAGGCGCAACTCTCCAAGGGTATGCGGGTGACGCTGGTGCCGCAGGAGCCGAGGCTGAATACGGACAAGGACGTCCGGGGCAATCTGGAGGAGTCGGTGGCCCCCCTGAAAGACTTAGTGGCTCGCTACGAGGAGGTTTCGGCGAAGTTAGGGGAGGATATCCCGCCCGGCGACATGGACAAGGCGCTGGCCGAGATGACCCGACTGCAGGAGGAAATCGACGCCAAGGACGCATGGGAAATCGACCGGGCCCTGGACATCGCCTCCGACGCCCTGGTGCTGCCGCCGGACGACGCCGACGTGGCCACACTTTCCGGCGGCGAGCGGCGTCGGGTGGCGCTCTGCAAGGCGCTACTGGAAAAACCGGAACTGCTGCTTCTTGACGAGCCAACCAATCATCTTGACGCCGAAACCATCGCCTGGCTGGAAGATCAGCTCCGGGACTATCCCGGCACGGTCATCATTGTCACCCATGATCGTTATTTTCTCGATCACATCACCAAATGGATTCTGGAACTGGAGAACGGCCGGGGCATCCCATATGAGGGCAACTATTCCTCCTGGCTGGAGCAGAAAGCCGAGCGCCTGCGCCGGCTGGAAAAGAAAGAGACCGATCGCCAGCGCCTGCTCAAGCGCGAGCGCGAATGGATCAGCGCCAGTCCGGCCGGCCGGCTGAAAAAAAGCCAGGCGCGGATCGAGAGGTACGACGCGTTGGTCCGGGAGTCGTTCGATCTTGACAAGGGCGATGTGCTGATCCAAATCCCTCCCGGGCCGCGCCTGGGGGACAAGGTCCTGGAGTTCCGGGGCGTCTCCAAGGGATACGGCGGGGAGGCGCTTATCCAGGATTGCGATTTTGATCTCCCCAAGGGCGCCTTGATCGGCGTGGTGGGTCCGAACGGGGCCGGGAAAACCACCATGTTCAAAATGATCGCGGGTCAGGAAAAACCGGATGCCGGCGAGGTGATCCTGGGCCAGTCCGTTGTGGTTTCGCATGTTGATCAGAATCGGGACGCCTTGGTCGACGCGAACAGCGTTTTCGAGGAGATATCCGGCGGCCGGGACGAGATCGAATTGGGCGGCAAGCGCATGAATTCCCGCGCCTATGTCTCCCGCTTCAATTTCCGGGGGCCGCAGCAACAGAAAAAAGTGGGCGAACTTTCCGGCGGCGAGCGGAACCGGGTCCACTTGGCGAAGCTGCTCCGCACCGGCGGCAACCTGTTGCTGCTGGACGAGCCGACCAACGATCTCGATGTCAACACCATGCGCGTCCTGGAAGAGGCGCTGGCCGCCTTTCCGGCTTGCGCCATGGTCATTTCCCATGATCGCTTTTTCCTCGACCGCATTTGCAGCCATCTCCTGATCTTCGAGGGCGGCGGGAAAATAAAATGGTTCAACGGCAATTTCCAGGCCTACGAGGAACAGGTTCTCCGGGCCGGCTCCGGCGACCGACTGGAACACCGGCGCGGCAAATACAAGCGGCTGACTTTGCGCTGAGCCGGCGGCAACCTGCGCGGACTTGACTTGAAAGCGAGACGCCATGCGTTTTTTACTCCTGCTTTGCCTGATCCTCGCCGCCTTAGCCCCGTCCCCCCGTGCCGCCGGACTGGAGCAGCCGGAAGACATGGAGGCGGAGGAGGCGACCTATTCGGTCAAACTGGCCGAGATGTTCCGCCGGCATTGCGTCAGGGTTTCCCTCTGGGTCAAATCCGACGCCGGGGAGTTGCCGGAAGCCAACGGGATGGCCGAGGACGTCAGGAACGAGCGGCCGACCCGGCTGGGCGGCTACTGGTGGGACGAAAAGCGGATCATTGTCGAGGATCCGATCATTTCCGACCAGTTTGTCCGGGAGATTGAAATCGGCCTTCCCGGTTCCGATATCCGTTGGCCGGCGCGGGTGGCGGGGCGCTTCGTCAATCTTCCGGCCTTGCTTCTGGAAGTCCTTCCCGACGCATCCGGCCGCTTGCCGGCCGCCTTTCCACT
>JAISYD010000247.1 GCA_031270145.1 Planctomycetota bacterium | reverse complement strand
GCTTACTGGGCTATGACCACCGCCAAGTTGGGTTCATAGAAGTTGGTGGACTCGGACTTGGAGACAATCGAGGTCAACTCATTGGTCAACAGGTCGGCCCGGAAGCGCTTGTCGCCGGTGCCGGTGGCCTTGACCGTCACGGTCCAGGTAGCGGTGGCGCCCTTGGCTAGAACCGGAAGCGGGGCGAAGGATACGGCTTTGCCGCCAAGCGGGGCGACCGCGGTGGCGCCGCTGCCGCCAACGTACTCCATCCCGTCATCCAAGGTGATGGTGTAGCGCAGATTGGTGGCGTCGCGGGAGCCGGTGTTGGTGGCGGTGACGGTATAAGTCACCTGGCCATTGATGATGACCGGGTCGCAATTGTCCTTGAGGCTGGTCAGCACGCCTGGGACGCCGATCAGGTTCAGGCAGTGGCTGGCCTGCTTGGGCGAGGCGCAACGCGCGGTGACGCTGAAGTTGGAACTAATCTGGCCCTCGACTGCGGAGGAACCGACGAGGCTGACGCTGCGGCTTTCGCCCGGGTTAAGAGTGCCGAGGTTCCAGACCACGTTGTTGCGGCTGGTCTTGCCGTTGTCGCTGATCTTCTCGATTTTGAAGTTGCCGTTGATGCTGTCGGTTACAATGACGTCCCTGGCCGGGGCCGTTCCCTTGTTGGTGACGGTTACCTGGTAGGGGACGCTGGTGCAGATGTAGCCATCGATCGGGCCCAGCGCAACCAATTCGAGATCGGGAACCGTGACCTTGACGGTGGCCGAATCCTGGGCATAGCAGTTGCGGTCGGCGGAGGCGGTGGCGGTATTGGTGAATTCGCCGGTTTTGCTGGCTTTCAGGTTGACGTTGAAGGTCTTGGCGGCGCCGGGGGCAAGGGAGCCGACCGCGATCCGAATCTCGGACTTGCCGTCCTCGGTCAGCAGACCGTCGGGCAAATTGTCGGTGATGCAGACATTGGTGGCCGGGTAGCTGCCGCAATTCTGGACCGTCAAGGTCATCGGGATCACTTCACAGACATCCGCTATCGAGGGCAAGGTTTTGGACAGGGTGATGTTGCACTGAAGCACCCGGGTGACCAGCGGAACGGCCAATTCGAAGTTGACCTTGGCCCGCGCCGTGGAGGCTAGGCAGCCGGTCTGGAGGGCGCGACCGCAAATGGTGATCAATTTGGCGGATTTGGCCGGGATGGAACCGAGATCCCAGGTGAACTTCCCGCCTGCGTCGCTGGTCGGCTTCGGCTCAATGCTTTCGATCGCGAAGCCGCCCGGAATGACGTCTTCCAGGCTGACGGCGATGACGTCGGAGGAGGTGCGGTTGGAAACTTGGATTTGATAGGCGAAGGTGTCGCCGACCACCACTTCGGCCGGCCCCTTCTTTTCCAGCAATACCAAGGCGGTGGAAGGGTCTTTGGCGGGCCCGGGGAAACCGGCCCAGGAATAAATGACGTTCTTCGATTCCTTGTAGTTGGCGGCGCCCATGGCGGCGGCGCTCTCACCGGCGGCGGCGTACGCCCCTAACGCCAGGACGGCGGCTAAACCCAATCCCAAAACGCGATTCATGGCAATCTCTCCTCCCCATAAAGCAACATATAATCAAAAAAACTTACTATTTATCGTAATATCGTCCCCACGACCAACCATGATCGTCCGCGTCTGAAATAACAGACAAGCCTAATATTGCGGTTTTCCGGCCCAAAGTCAAGGATTATTCTCCCGGTAAATTGCGCAAAAAAACCTCGCTTCCGGCATTGATTATATAATCCGTTAAATAATCATCGGTTGCGAGCAATATCAACTTTAACCGAAAAGAAAAAAAGCTGAAGGAATTACCATTGTAATTGATAAAATCTTATCGGAAGCCTCAAAAGGTCAAGCCGATCCGCAAGCCGATGAAGTCGCCGGCGCCGTTATCCGTCCGCCCGTCCCGCCGGCTTGTCAGCCATTCATGGCCGTATTCGGCCAGAACGAACCAGCCGGCGGCGGCGGCGTACCTAACGTTCAAGGCTAATTTGTAAAACGAATCGTGCTGGTCGCCATAATCAAGGCGCAACGCCTCGGCCATGCCGCCTACCCGCCAACCGCGGCCCAGGGAGCGGGCCAGGCCAAGCTGCCAGGCGTCGGCCGCGTGTCCCCGGATGAAATCCCAGTCCCAACCATGCTGATATTCGCCGAAGACCCGCCAGGGCTCCAGCCGCCAGTCGAAGCCGAGCGACAGGGCAAAGGCATTTTCCGCCGCTTTGGCCCCGCCCGGCAGGTCGGTGCGTAGCCGCGGCCGCCCCATATCGCCCGAATGCTCCATCACGGCGGAGGCTTCGAGCGTCAGCGCCTCGACCGGACGCCCCCACCACCGGGCGGCGAAGCCGATGTCCGAACCGGCGCCGGCAAGCGCGCCGGCTTTGCGGTTGGTCAGCCGGGGGGCGTATTCTTCCGCCTCTGGCTGGAATACGGCAAGTTCCATCCGCCAGCGGCTGTCCCATTCGTAGGCGGTTCCGGCCAAAAAAACCCTTTCCAGCTGCCCGGGCCGCCTGGCCGGGATGGTTGTCCTGGCGCCGGTGGCCGGATCCACGGCCGCGACGCCCGGCGGCTCCGCGATGAAAAGCGGCCCGTCGGCCGAATCGCCTCGGTTGGCCGAGTGATGGTAGCTTTGGATTATCCCGAGCGCGATGTCCTGCCCGTAGGGGGCGCGCCCCTGGCCGGCATAGAAGCTCCAATCGCCTCCGCCCGCCGCCCGTAGCGCCACCATGGCCTCTTCCATAATTTCCGAGCCGGCCGGCGGACCTTTCGGTGAATCCTGGAGATTGATTTTGAACAGGGCGGAAACGTTGGGGTGGACATCGACCCCCAGTCGGAGTCGGGCGACCCGGAGCGCCAGATCGGCGGCCTCCAGTCGGCCGCCGGCCGTCGGCGCCCGTGCCCGCCGATAGGAATAATCAATCCGCATTTCGCCGCCGATCCGCAACTCCGCGCTTTTGGCGGGCGGCGGCAAGCCGTCGCCGGCGAAAAGCGACGGGAAGGCCGGCGCCAGTCCGGCGAGGACTGAAACCAACGCCGCCGCCGCCGGGGCGACATCCGCAAGTTTTTTCCCCACCGCCATCAGGACGCCCCCGGCCAGCCGTCGTTTGATCAACTTCAGTCGTAAATATTCTATGAATCGGGCTAGCCCATTGCAACCGCGGCGGGAAAAAAACGCTAACGTCCGGAATTTTGCGACCTTCCGCCCGGGAAGACATAAGGCGTAAGGCGGTGAATGCGGTTCTTGGCGGCGGGGGCCGGTGTTCCGTCGCAAAACTGTTTGGCGTAACCCGACAGGCGATCCACAAGTGGATGACGCTTTACGAAGCTGGCGGCGAGAAAGCGCTTTTGGCCAAGCCTCGCGGCGCTCCCAAGCGGGAAGGCATTCTCAAGCCGCGGCAATGCGCCTTGGCCGTCCGGATCATAACCGACAAGTGTCCCGAGCAGCGGTTCGGCTGCAACATGGTGTCCGCCATCGACAACGCTGGCCACCTTGCCTTCAAGATGTTCGAAGGCAAGTTCAATGGAACGGTGTTCATTGATTTCATGCGACGCCCGATTCGCCAAGCTGGTCACAAGGTCTTCCTCATCGTGGATAACCTGAAGGCTCACAAAAGCGAAGCCGTCATGAAGTGGCTGGAGAAGCGCTCCTCATCCATCCGCCTCTTCTTCCTTCCGAAGGACGGCCCGGATTTGAATCCTGACGAGTATTTGAACAACGACGCGAAATCCAACGCCGTCGGCCGCCGAAGGGCGAAAGACAAGGATGACTTGAAGGCGAACGTCTCGGCCTACCCGCGAAGCACACAAAGACAGCCCAATGTCGGCAAAAATTTCTTCCAAGAGCGCCCCGTGCAATACGCCGCAATGTAAACTATATGTTGGCTTAGTTAATAGATGCTCTCGCTTTCAAGACATCCACAATTGCATTTGTCCGACATATTAAATCCCCCAATTTGCAAGAGTCCGCACCCATCACTTTTTTCAATCGCTTGTCTTAAATTTATATTCCATAAGATTATGTTTCATAAGGAGGCCTGACACGGTAAGATTTCATAACAACCATTGTATTTGACAATGCGTCATGTATCGCTCTATTCGAATCATAATCTAATACTATGAATAATAGATCAACAAACCAATAAATTTCATACCAGAGCATCATTTCCGTATGGATGGACACATCTATCATCTTTAGCATAAATGAAGATAGATTTACAAAGAGCAATACTCCTTCTTGAAAAAAAGCTCTTTTGACGGCCGCGGCAATTGTTATTTTAGTTCCGTCCATCATAACGACACGACAACCGCCAATCATTTTACCAATCGTCATGCCATATTTCGCATGCATAACAGCATAATATAAGAACACCGACATATTTCCGCAAATAATTGTGGTTTTCATCTCATAAACATCATAATCATGGAGCGACGTAATGTCGATATCTTTATAAATAAAGAGGATTGCGAACACAAATAATAATATGTCAATGATTCCGCATAAACCTCTCCGAAAAAGCGATGGTTTCATCCGCATAACATCATCTGGTATGATAATGGGGTTGTTCCGCATATTTATGCTTTCCATGAAATCTTTAATCTTATGACAATTTTACCGGGTATTGGCAGACGCCGATGACCGGCCTTGGCTTGCCGAACCTTGCCTTTCTTGTCGCCATCCCGCGTCGCCGCCGTCCCGCAGTTCAGGTCGGCGGCGGTCTCGCCCTTGCGGATGGACAACCCATGCTCTCGGCGCCATGCGGAGCACCCGTCTCCGCCGCCATCTGGTCAAACTCGCGCTTCGCCAACAGCTTGTTTACCCGGAGCCATAATGGATCAGAGCCAACGCATTGAAATTTCCAATAAAACCGCCCTGTTCCGGAAAAGCGGAACCGAAAAATCGGCGTCAAAAAGACGCGCTCTTATAATATCCCCCATAAAATAGGGTTATTTTAATGCGTCGATCCTGTGTAATGGTTGCCTTGGCGTCGTATCCAATAATAATTATAATTGATGCTTGGGCATGGCACAAAAAAAAGAAAAATTTTCCCGCCATCTTCTCCCGGAGCCGGCGCCGAAAAATTTCCCCTGGGCGGTCCAGGGAGCCGGTTTTCATCCCCTCCGCCCGCCTCGCATCCGGTCTTGCCGCCCTGTTTGCCTCGCGTTCCCCGCTTCGGAGGATTGGCCGCCGTATGCGAGGGGAAGCATTCGCCCCAGGCAACAAGGCGTACCGACGGCGCCGCGCGAACCGCCTTGCCGCCCGCCGGCTTCGGAGATCGAAAAGGCCC
>JAISYD010000242.1 GCA_031270145.1 Planctomycetota bacterium | reverse complement strand
CGCCGGCGCGGCGGATTTTTTTCACCGCCGACACCCTGGCGAACGAGGCTCGGGAGGTTTTCCGCCGCCTGGCCGCCCTGGGGCTGCGGCTGGATCAGGCCGAAGCCGTCTGCCTGGATCCGGCCGCCTATGCGCCGGCCCTGATCGCCGCCGGGCGGGAAATCTTCGGCGGCCGGCCGGAGGATCTGCCGCTGACCATGAGCGGCGGCCTTCCCGCCGACGTTTCCCGCCCGGCCCGGCTGCTTCTGGCCTGGCTGGAATGGCTCGCCGACGGCCTGCCGCCGGCGTCCCTGGCCGATCTGGCGGCGTCCGGCCTGATTGGGGACGGCTGGCTGGCGGCCGCCCCCGGCATCCTTCCCCACCAATTGGCCGGCTTCCTCCTGGAATTGCCGATCCAGGGCCAACCGGCCGAATACCGGGCCTTTCTTCGGCCCGCCGCCGGTTCCGGCGGCTCCCGGAGCGCGCGGGAGAAAGCGCTTTCCTGGCTAGGCGCCTGGGTGGACGAGGTCCTGCCCATGGCGGACGGCCGGGAGCGGCTGGCGCTGGATGACGCGCCCCGGGTGCTGCGGGCCGCCCGCAACTTGCTGGCCCGCCCGGATCCGGCCGCCGGCAAGCTGGACGCCTACGCCGCCGGCGCCCTGCTGGACGCGATTGACGCCTGGCTTCCCCTGGCCGACTGGCCGGGCCTGGACGCCCCGGCCTGGCTGGAGGGCCTGGCGTCGGGATTGCGGGTCATGGGCCTGGGGCCGCTCCCGGGCCGGCTGCATGTAAGCGGCCTGGCGGACGGCGGCCATAGCGGGCGCGCCTGCACCTTCATCCTCGGTATGGACGACAGCCGTTTCCCCGGCGACTCCCGCGAGAACGCGGCGCTCCTGGATCGGGAGCGCCTCCTCCTTTCGCCGGCTCTCCGCCTGTCCGGCCATTGGCGGCGGCGGCGGGAAGACGCCTTGCGCGGCTTGCTCGACCGGGCCGGCGGGCGGCTGTTCCTCAGTTGCGCCCGGATCGACGTGCGTACCGGCCGGGATTTGTTCCCGGCCAGTCTTTTCAGCCAGTTGCGCGGCCAGTCCGCCGGAGACGAAACGGCGGACGACGCCGGCCGCGGGCTCATCCGGCCGGCCGGCCCGGAAGATTGCCTCGCCGGCCGGGACGACTGGCTGCATACGCTGCTGGCCGCCCGGCAAAATAGCCTGACCCGGACCGATCTGGCCCCCTGGTTCCCCGCTTTGGCGCAAGGCGAGGCGGCGCTGGCGGAGCGGGCGGCCAGCCGCTTCGGCGCCTACGACGGCCTGGTCCCCGAGGCCGGGGCCGACCTGTTCGCCGGCCGGAAACCGCTCTCGCCCTCGGATTTGGAGCGGCTGGCCGCCTGTCCCCTGGATTTCTTCCTCCGCAACCTGCTCGAGGTCAGGCCGCCGCGCCGCTTCAAGCCCGAGCCTGGCCGCTGGCTGGCGGCCAATGAGCGCGGCACCCTGCTGCACGACGTTTTCCAGCGCTTTGCCGAGGAAACGTCGGACGCCGGAGCCGACGACGGAAGCTGGGGGCCGCTTATGGAGCGTCTCCTGGCCCAGGCCCTGGAACAGGCCCGGCGCCGCCATCCGCCGGCCGACGACCTGGTCCGCCGCCGCGAGGAAAGGGAATTGGCTGGGGCGGCCGACATTTTCCTCGCCAACGAGCGGGAATTGCGGCAAAGCGGCCGGCCGGCCTGGCTGGAGCTTTCCCTCGGCGGGCCCGACGCCGCGCCGCCCTGGGATCGCATCCCGGAGTTGGTCCTGGAGCCGGCGCCGGGATTGCGGCTGCCCTTTATGGGCCGGATCGACCGGGTGGATCGCCTGGCCGCCGGGGGGTTGAGCGTCATCGACTACAAGACCGGCGCCGCCGGCAAATTCTCCCTGGACGACCCGCTCCGGCAAGGCCGGCATTTGCAGCCGCTCCTTTACATCCTGATGCTGGAGCGGGCGCTGGCCATGCTGGGCCGGCCGGAGGAAGTCGCCGAGTTCTCCTATTTCTTCCCCATGCCCCGCCAGGAGGGCCGGAGCATCCGCTATCGCCGCCAGGCGCTGGCCGACGCGGGGAAGCCCGTGCTCGCCTCCCTCCTGGCGCTGATCCGCGACGGCCTCTTCCCCTTCAGCAACGAGGCCGCCGATGTGGAATATTCCGACTACCTGCCGGTTTACGGCGACGTCGGGGAGTTGGCCGGCCAAGCCGCCGGCAAAATGCGTAACGACCCGACCCTGGCGGTTTGGGCCGCCCTGCGGGGGGTGAAACCGTGAGCGCCGGCCTTCCGCCCCCTTCCGACGCTCCGGCTCGCGCGGCCATTGAATTCGAGCTGGAAACCAACTTCGCGGTGGAAGCCGCCGCCGGGGCGGGCAAAACCACCTGTCTGGTGCGGCGGTTGCTCCAATTGTTCCGGCGGGGTGCGTTGGCGGACGGCAGCCGCCTGGCCGCCGTCACCTTTACCCACAAGGCGGCGGCGGAATTGCGCGACCGCCTGGACGCCGCGCTGGCGCTGGCGCCGTCCGCCGAATTGACGGCCGCTGAGCGGGAAAATCTGGCTGCCGCCCGGCGCGCCCTTCCCGAATGCCATGTCGGGACCATCCATTCCTTTTGCGCCCGCCTGTTGCGGGAGCGGCCGGTGGAGGCCGGGGTGGGGCCGGGCTTCCGGGAAATGGAGGACGAGGAGGACGAGCTGTTCCGCCGCCGGGCTTGGGACAAATTCGCCGCCGAGGCCATGCGGGCCGGCGATTCCGGGCTGATCCGGACGCTGGCCGCCTTCGGGTTGGATTTGGAATCGCTGCGCCCCGGCTTCGAGAGTTTCGCCGCCTACCCGGACGTGGCTTGCTGGCCGGGCGGGGAAAGCGTTCCGGAACTGGATTGCGCCGCCCTGGTCGCGGGGGCGGGGGGCTATCTGGACGGTTTGCTTGGCGATCCCGGCCGGCGGGAGCTTCTGGAGGCCGACGGCGACGCCGGGACCGACGAGTTGATTCCGGCCCTGCGGCTGCTCCGCCGCCGTCTCCGCCGCCTGTCCGGCCGGGCCGGCCTGGCCGAGGCGCTGGATATCGAGGCGTTGCTGCGGGAGCGCCCCAGGATCATCGACAAAAAATGGCGGCCGTTCGGCGCCGACAAGGACGGGGTCAAGGCGGCCTATGATGAATTTTACGCCCGAACGGTGTTGCCGTTCCGCCAGGCCCGGCTGGCCCAGGTCTATGCCGTGGTCATGGCGGCCTTCGAGCGGGCGGCGGCCATTTACGATCGCTTGCGCCGGCGGGCCGGCCGCTTGAATTTCCAGGATCTGCTCCTGGGCGCCGCCAAGCTGCTCCGGGACTATCCCCGCGTCCGGGCCGACCTGGCCCGGCGCTATGCCCGGCTGCTGATCGACGAGACCCAGGACACCGATCCGGTGCAGGCCGAGATCATGTTCCTCCTCGCCTCCGACGACCCGAATGAAACGGATTGGCGGCGCTGCCGGCCCCGGCCGGGCGCGCTGTTCGTGGTGGGCGATCCCAAACAGTCGATTTACCGCTTCCGCCGGGCCGACATCGCGGTGTACCAGGAGGCGAAGCGCCTGATCGTCGCCGGCGGCGGGCGCGTCCTCGGGCTTACCGCCAATTTCCGCGGCCAGCCGGAAGTGCTCGCCTGGATCAACCGGACCTTCGGTCCGGCCGCCGAAGGCGCCGCCGCCGAAGGCCGTTTTTCCGCCGCCGAATCGCCCCACGGCCCGGCCTACGCCCCCCTGGAGCCGGGCTTGCCCTCCCGGCCGGCCGGTTGTTTCGGCGGCGTCTATTTTCTGGAGACGATTCCGGTCGGTAGAGCCGCCGGCGTCGCCGCCGCCGACGCCATGGCGGACGAGGCCGACCGCATCGCCCGCTTCATCCGCAACGCCGTGGACCAAAAGCTGCCGTTGCCGCTGAAGGACGGGCAAAAGGCGGCCGAGCCCGGCGATTTCCTGCTGATCACCCGGAATAAAAGACACACCGCCGTTTACGCCGGGGCGCTCCGCCGCCTGGGGCTGGCCTGCCGGGAATCGGGCGGCGCCGCCCTGGCCGGCTCCGCCGCCGCCAGGCAATTGGCCGATTACCTGGCCGCCCTGGCGGCGCCGTACGATCCCGTGCCCGCCCTGGCGGTCTTGCGGGGTCCCCTGTTCGGTCT
>JAISYD010000216.1 GCA_031270145.1 Planctomycetota bacterium | reverse complement strand
CGGCCGGGCGTGACGGCGCGGCCAGAAAATAGGCCGCGGCCAGCAGGGCGGTTGACGACAGGATCAGAGCGACTCGCTTCATATTCAGCATGCCTCCAGCTCAAAGCGGTGAAAAAGAGAGGCGCCGTCGCCGGCGCCGCGCCTGGTCCGGAACCGATTTCTTCGCTATTATATTGCCCCGGCGAAGACAACGCAAGCATTATTAACCGGACGATCCGGCGGCGGCTTTTACCGGAATCTCCGCCGCCGTCGCCGTCCCAATGCCCTTTGTCGGCCTCGTCGTCATAATCGTAATCACTGACGACTCGGGACAACGGCTTTTGCGTCGATCGTTTTACCGACATGCGACAGTTCTTTCTTTTTCAAAGAACGGCATATGGAACGCATCCCGGCATGCCCGCGTCATGGCAAACCACAACGGTCCAATTCGCGAATGAGATTCTTTCGCGCCTTGTATTTTGTCCGCACGTCCCGCATATACGCGACGAAATCTTCCTTCATGTTCGCTCGCGCCATAACGTCTCCCAAATGCGCCAATTCACCGACGGCCGCGGAATATGCGCCGGAATCGGCGGGGACAAGCGCTCTTCCGGAAAGCAGCTTGCGGGCGGGGATGCGGTCGGCTGGACGCTCTTTTTCCCGAATTTCCACAAGCGCCCGTGTTTGCGCGTCCGGACAGCCATGGAGCGCGGCCTGGTTCCAGGCTTCGTCATAGCGTTTTTCGGAAATGAGGATTTCCACAAGGATGCCGTTTCGCCTAGCCCGCAGCGCAGTATCGGATGGGCTGTTCCCACCCACCGCGGCGATTCGGCCACGCAAATGCTCCAGGGTTTTTTTCCGCCATTGCGGCCACGCTCCAGCGAGTTCGGCCCATTTGCGGATTTGTTCGAAGCTGGCGCAAGTTTACTCATTCTACAAGCTCGTATTCCGTTGTTTGTTTCAATCCCCGCCCCGCAAGGGGGCGACAACTGGCGGTGGCATCATATACATAATGATACTGTTTCAATCCACGCCCCCGCAAGGGGGCGACGAGGGAAAGCCACGCCCGATTACGTGATTATCAGTTTTAATCCACGCCCCGCAAGGGGGCGACATTTGACCTGTTGGCCCAAATTCCCCATTAAAATTGTAACTCCTTGATAAATAAGGGTTGGTTTGAAAAAGTCCTCACTACATTTTTTCATTCGTATTTCTGATGCCACACCGGCCGATTTTCGCAGCGCGCCGCCAACTTCGCCAGACCCTCCTCCATGCGTTTGGAAAACACCTCCCGCATGGCTCGTTCCTTCTCTCCCCGGTCATGGCTGCGGCAGAGGATGAAGGTTTCGCCAGGAATCTCCGTTGGCGAACGTTTCACCTCTACCCCTCCCGCACCTTTACCCAATCCTCATGGAAAAGGCTGCCGAGGCGCTCCTTGAGAAAGGCTTCCAATTCCTCCTTCTTCTCCAGCAAGTGGTCAAGACCACGATACAGTCGGGTGTCATCCACGTGGTGTTAGATAATGACTTGTATAGATCAACATGGTAAATCTCGCCAAAAAAAACCGCAAAAAAACTTTTACCGGGGAATTTGGGCTAAAAAACGCCAGCCCGGCATTGTCACCTTCCAGCCGGAATCGATGCGGCGGGGGAAAGCGTCCCCCGCAGTTCCGCCGCCGCCCGGCGGAGGGCGGTCGGATCGCCGCCGGCCTCCTCCAGGCGGGCTAGGAAGTGCGAGCCCACCGCCGCCGCCCAGGCGCGGCCGGACAGGGCGAGGAATTGCTCCCGCGTCCGCACCCCGAATCCGGCGATGATTTTCGCCCCCAGGCCGGCCGCGCGGTCGAGATGGGCCAGGCTGGCGGCGTCAAGCGTGGTCCGGCCGCCAGTGATGCCAAGGCGCAGGGCGGTATAGGCGTATTCAGGCTCCAGGCTTCGCAACAACTCCAGCCTGGCGTCGGAAATCCCCGGCGCCAAAACCGGCGCCACCGTCAGCCCGGCCTTCCGCCCGGCGGCGAACAGGCCTTCGTCGTAATCGGGCGGCAGATCGGGGACAATCAGGCCCCAGGCCCCGGCCGCCGCCGCCCGGCCGGCGAAATCGGCCGCCCCCCGGGCCGCGATCAGGCTGGCGTAGGTCATGATGAACAGCGGGACGGGAAGGGAGCGGGTCAGCTCGCCGACCAGGCGGAAGCCGTCCTCCACCTTGAAGCCGGCCGCCAGGGCGGCGTGGCAGGCGCGCTCGATCCGCGGTCCGTCGGCCGATGGGTCGCTGAAGGGGAACTGTACCTCCAGGGCGCCGGCGCCGCCGGCTGCCAGGGCCAGGGCGGCCTGGCGCGAGCCCTCCCAATCCGGATAGCCGGCCACCAGGTGGGCCAACAATTCGCATTCAGGCATGGTCGATCTCGCTTTGCAGAAAAGCGGCCCAATTGTCGCGATCCAGGGCCTTGGCGGTGATGAAGAGGTCCTTGTCGCCCCGTCCCGACATGTTGACGGCGATGGCCCGCCCCCGCCCCAATTCCGGCGCCAGCCGCATGGCGGCGGCGGCGGCGTGGGCCGACTCCAGGGCGAAAAGCACTCCCTCGTGCCGGGCGAAAAAGCGGAGCGCCGCAAGCGCCTCGGCGTCGGAGGCGGAAGTGAATTCCAGCCGCCCGCTTTCGCCCAGGCTGGCCAGCTGTGGGCCGATGCCGGGATAGTCGAGCCCGGCCGATATGGAATGGGTGGGCAGCAATTGCCCGTCCCCGTCCATCAGGAAGCGGCTCTTGTAGCCTTGCGCCACCCCGATCCGGGCGCCGCCGCCCATGCGGGCCGCGTGGTCGCCCGGGGTCGGGCCGCGGCCGCCCGCCTCCACCCCGATCAGCCGGGGCGACGGCTGATCCAGGAAGGGCGCGAAAAAGCCGATGGCGTTCGAGCCGCCCCCGACGCAGGCCAGCAGGGCGGCGAAATCGGCGCCCGCCTCCCGCATCTGCTCCCGCGTCTCCTCGCCCACCACCGCCTGGAAGCGGCGGACCAGGTCGGGGAAGGGCGAGGGGCCGAGGGCGGAGCCGATGATGTAATGCGTGTCCGGAAAGCTCGCCGACCAGTCCCGCAGGGCGGCGTTGACCGCGTCCTTCAGGGTGCGGCTGCCGGTTTCGACCGCCGCCACCTCCGCCCCCAGCATCTCCATGGCGAAGACGTTGGGCCGCTGCCGGGCCATGTCGATCGATCCCATGTAGACGCGGCAGGCCAGGCCCAGCCGGGCGCAGGCGGCGGCCGCCGCCAGGCCGTGCTGCCCCGCCCCGGTCTCGGCGATGATCCGCCTCTTGCCAAGCCGTCTGGCCAGCAGGGCCTGGCCGACGGCGTTGTTGATCTTGTGCGCCCCGGTGTGGGCCAGCCCCTCCATCTTGATGTAGATGTCGGCCCCGCCCAGGGCGCGGCTGGCGTTCCCGGCGCGCAGGAACGGGGTGGGCCGGCCGATGAATTCCCGCCGCGCCAGCCCGAGTTCGGCCTGGAAGGCCGGGTCCTCCCAGGCGGCGGCGAACTCCGCCTCCAGTTGATCCAGGGCCGGCCGCAGGGTCTCGCCCACGTAGCGGCCGCCGTAGGCGCCGAAATAATCCGCCGGCGCCGCCTTTTCGCCCGTTGCCTCCGACATGTCCGCCCCCTTTCAGGCATCCGTCCGGATGCCGTCGATTTCCGCGAAAAACCGCCGCAATTTCCCCGCGTCCTTCCGGCCGGGCGCCGCCTCAACTCCGCTGGCGACATCGACCAGCTCGGGCCGCCAGCCGGCCGCGACGGCCCGGACGTTGTCCGGATCCAGGCCGCCGGCCAGCCACAGGGGCCCTTTCCAGGCGTCCAGGATCGCCTCCGCCACCCGCCGGCCGGAGCCGCCGGGCCGGGCGGCGGAGGCGTCCAGCAGCAGGCGCGGCGAACGGTAGCCGCCCTTCTCCGCCAGATCCTCCGGCCGGCCCGGCCGCAGCGCCTTGTAATAGGCCGGCCAGAGCTCCCGGCAGTCGTCCGGCTCCTCCTGGCCGTGCAGTTGCAGCGCGTCCAGCCGCCCCTCCGTCAACAGCTCCCGCACCTCCGGCGGTAATTGGCGGCTACCCGCCGGGTTCACCACCACGCCGATCTTGAGGACTCCGACGTCGCCAAGCCTCCGCAGGCAGGCCGGATCGGCCCGGCGGGGCGAACCGGGCCAGAAGACGAAGCCCAGCAGATCCGCCCCGCAATCGGCCGCCAGGCGGGCGTCCGCCTCGCTGGTCAGGCCGCAGATCTTCACCAGAGGCCGGCCCGGCGGCCGGTTGAACAGGCGCCTGGCCAGCGCCGGCCAGAAGGCGTCGCGACGCGTTTCCCGCAGGGCGGCGGCGATCCGCCCGATCAATTCCGGCCGGCGCATCACCGCCTCGCCCACCAGCAAGCCCTTGAAACCGCAGGCGGCGGCGAAGGCGGCCTGTTCCGGATGCGCGATCCCGGACTCATACACCAGCGAGGCCGGCCAGCCGATCCCGGCGGCGAGGATTGGCGGCAACAGGGGATCGATGGCGAAGCTGGCCAGATCGCGGCTGTTGATCCCGACCAGATCGGGGGAAAAGGCGGCGGCTTTCCGGATATCCTCCCGGTCGTGCACTTCCACCAGGGCCCGCATGCCGAAGGATAGGGCGCGGGCGTGCAGGGCGGCCAGCCGCTCGCCCGGCAACATGCCGGCGATGAGCAGCACCGCGTCGGCGCCGGCCCGCCAGGAAACGTCGATGTCCTCCGGATCGAAAAGGAAATCCTTGCGGAGCGCCGCGACTCGGGGGTGGGCCTGTTTCACCCGGAGCAGGTCGGCCAGGCTGCCGCCGAAGCCCTCCGGCTCGGTAAGCACCGAGAGGTTGGCCGCCCCGGCCCGAATATAGGCGCCGGCCCGCTCCGCCGCGTCCAGTCCGGCCGCGATGTCCCCCTTGGAGGGCGAGCGGCGCTTGATTTCGCAAATCAGCCCGCCGGACCCGAGGAAGGGAACCAGCGGCGCCTCCCTTTCCGCCGGCAGATCCGCCCCCTCCGCGTGGCCCAGGCTGGCCACGCGGGAGCGGCGCTTCGCCACAATTTCGTCCCTGACGCTCTTGGCCATGCCGATCTCCCGGATTCACGCCGCCAATTGCCCGGCCCGGCGGATTATCTCGTCCAGCTTGGCCGCGACCCGCCCGTCCGCGAAGGCCCGCCGGGCCAGCGCCGCGCCCTCGGCCACGTTCCCGGCCGCGCCGGTCACAAACAGCCCGGCCCCGGCGTTCAGGCACACCGCGTCCAACACCCCTCCCTCCTCCCCCGCCAGCAGCCGCCGGGCGATGGCGACGTTGTCCTTGGCGGTGCCGCCCCTGAGCGAGGCGCTGTCGCGGTCGCCGATGCCCGCCTCGGCCGGATCGAAAACAAATTCCCGCGGCGTCCCGCCCGCCTCCCCGAGGACGCAGCGGGTGGGGGCGGCGCAGGAGAATTCGTCCAGGCCGTCCAGGCTCCGGACAGCCATCACCCGCTCCGCCCCCAGCAGCAGGGCCGCCTCGGCCAGCGGGCGCAGCATGGCGTCCTCCGGCGCGCCCAGCAGTTGGTACCGGGCCTTGGCGGGGTTGGCCAGGGGGCCGAGCAGGTTCATCAGGGTGCGGATCGCCAATTCCCGGCGGGCCTTGGCGGCGTGCTTCATGGCGCTGTGGTAGAGGGGGGCGAAGAGGAAGGCGAAGCCGGTCTCGGCCAGCAGCCGTTCGGCCCGGCGGGGCGGCAGGTTCAGGGGATAGCCGAGTTCGCCGAAAAAGTCGGCCGCGCCACAGAAGGAGCTCACCGCCCGGTTGCCGTGCTTGGCCACCGCCTGGCCGCAAGCGGCGGCGGCGATTGAGGCCATGGAGGACAGGTTGAAGGACCCTTGGTTGTCGCCGCCGATGCCTACGATATCCAGCACCGGCATGGGGGCGTCGAAGCGGACGCACTTGTCCACCATCACCGAGGCGCAGCCGGCGATTTCCTCCGCCGTCGGCCCCTTGGCCTCGAAGGCGCAGAGGAAGCCGGCCAGTTGGGCGTCCCCCAGGTTGCCCTCGGCCATTTCCAGCATGAAGGCGCGGGCGGTCTCCCGTCCCAGGTTTTCCCCCGCCAGCAGGCGCGAGAGCGTCCGCCGGGCCGGGAAGGGCTCGCGGCGGTAATTGACGAAATTCTCCAGCGCCCGGCGGCCGTATTCCGAGCCCGCCGACTCGGGATGGAATTGCAGGCCCTCGGCGGCGAATTCGCGGTGGCGGATCGCCATGACGTCGCCGTCCAGGCGGCTCCGGGCCGAGACCTCCAGGCAGGGAGGCAGATCGGGCTCGACCACCAGCGAATGGTAGCGCATGAACGAGGCGGGCGAGGGGATGTTGCGCAAACAGCCGCGTCCGTCGTGCAGGATTTCGTCGCCCTTGCCGTGCATGATGCGCTGGCCCCGGCGAATGCGCCCGCCCAGGGCCGCGGCCAGCAACTCGTGGCCGAGGCAGATCCCGAGGATGGGGATTTGGCCGAGGAAGCGCCGGATCAGCTCCTGGCTGTCGGGGTATTCGTCCGGGCCGCCGGGGCCGGGGGAAAGGATTATGCCCTCGGGCCGCATCGCCTCCAAGTCCCCGGGACGGAGGGAGCCGTAGCGCAGGACCCTGACCTCGGGGGCGATTTCCCCGAGCATTTGCGCCAGGTTGTAGGTGAACGAGTCGAAGTGGTCGATGATCAAGCGCATTTCACGCCTCCCCTGTCTGCTGGCCGAGGGCGGCCAATAGCGCCCCCAGCTTGTGGTTGGTTTCCGCCAGTTCCCGTTCCGGGATCGAGTCGTGGACTATGCCCGCCCCGGCCTGGAGCCACAGCTTGCGGCCCTTTTGCAGGGCGCAGCGGATGGCGATGCAGGTGTTGAAGTCGCCGTCCGGCTCGATGAAGCCCACCAGGCCGGAATAAAAGCGCCTGGGGCGCCGTTCCAGCCGGTCCAGCGTCTCCATGGCCCGAATTTTCGGGGCGCCGGAGACGGTGCCGGCCGGGAAGGACAGGCGGATGGCGTCGAGGCCGGCGGCGGCGGCGGCCAGCTCCGCCTCCACCCGCGAGGAAAGGTGCATGACGTGGGAATAATGCTCCACCGACATGAGATCCGCCACCTTGACCGAGCCGATCCGAGCCACCCGGCCCAGGTCGTTCCTGGCGAGATCGACCAGCATCATGTGCTCGGCCCTTTCCTTTTCGTCGGCCAGGAGTTCCCGCTCCAGCTCGGCGTTGGCGGCCGGGTCGGCCCGGCGCGGCCGGGTGCCGGCCAAGGGTTTTATGGTCAGCCGGCCCTCCTTCAGCCTGACGTGCATCTCGGGCGAGGCGCCGAAGAGCTGGAAGTCGCCGAAATCGATATGGAACATGTAGGGGGAGGGGTTGATGGATCTGAGCCGCCGGTAGCTGTCGAGGGAGGAGCGGTCGGTCTCAACCTCGATCCGCCGCGACAGCACGGCCTGGATCAGGCTGCCGGCCTCGATGTCCCGCTTAATCGAGGCCACGCCGGCGAGGAACTCCCGCTCGCCTTCCGGATCCGGGATCAGGCTCGCCCCGGCCGGCGATTCCGGTTCAGCCAGGTAATTGAAGTCCAAATCGCGGATGCGCCGCTCGGCCGCGTCCAGGGCGGTTTTCAAGTCGGTCTGGCGCTCGTGGTAATTGACGCCGTGCAGATAGATGATGTCGGCGTGGTGGTCGTAAATCAGGTAGACGTGGCCGAAAAGGAACGCCGCGTCGTCTATGCCGATGTCGTCGGGTTTCGGGGCGAGGCGGACGGCGTCGCAACGGGCGGCGAATTCGTAGCCGACATAGCCGAAGCCGCCGCAGGGGTAGGGGAAGTCCTGGTGCAGGGCGGGATGCTGGTTGGCGAACCAGGCCGCCGCGTCCAGGATGTCGCGCGCCGGGGCGGAGGCGAAGGGCCGCTCCGCCTCTCCGGCCGCCCGGAACAGGACCTCCGGCCCCCGCTGGATCAGGCGGAAGGCCTCGTCCAGCACCAGGAGCGAATAGCGGGAACGGCCGCGCTCGAAGGAGGAGGATTCAAAAAGAATCCTCGCGTTCAGTTTGCGGGCCAGGGCGAAGGGGGTGAAGCGTTCGCCCGGCAACATGCGGATGACGCCGTCGGTTCTGAGGCTGGGATTTGCCATGCTCGCTCCAATTCGCTAAACCGGAACCCGGAAAGGAAACCGGGAAACAAAAAAACGGGACGGCCGGCCGGCTGTCCCGTGAAGCGCGAATCGCGTTTTAAGGCCATGTTTTCAGGCGGATCATTGTCGGAAAACGCGGCCCCTGGCGAAGGCGGACGGAACAGCCGGCGGATTGAACCGCCGCCAGCTCCCGCGCCGCCGCCACCCGTTGCCGCCGTAGGAAACGCCGGATATCGCCGCGTCCCGGCCAGGGGCGAAGCCGCCAAAGCTGAGGAAAAGCGGATTGCCGCCCTGGCGCATGCCGGAATTCCCTTCGACGCGCGGCGTCCAATCGCCGCGACGGGGTTTATGCTACGGATGCCGTAAGGAAAAGCAAGTTTTTTTCGGCTTGAAATAAAAAAATTCGCGGCGGCCTCAACCGCGCCGGGGCGGGCGCGCCGTCGTTGCGGGATTCCCGTCCGGCCGGCAAGCCTGGATTATCGCCTGGCGAAGCGCCGCCGCCGCCGCCGGATCGGCCGCCAGCGCTTCGGCCGCCTTTTCCCGCCCCTGCCCCAGTCGGGAGCCGTTCAGCGACAGCCAGGAGCCGGAGGCGAGCACCAGTCCGGCCGCCAGCCCCAAATCCAGCAATTCGGTCTCCCGGCGGATGCCCTGGCTGAAAACGATGTCGAATTCGGCCTGGCGGAAGGGCGGCGCCACCTTGTTTTTGACCACCTTGACCCGCACCCGGCTTCCGCGCGGCCCTTCCGGCCCCTTCAGAGTCTCGATGCGGCGGATGTCCAGCCGCACCGAGGCGTAGAACCGTAGCGCCCGGCCGCCGGGGGTGGTTTCCGGATTGCCGAAAGCCGCCCCGATTTTCATGCGTATCTGGTTGATGAAGACGACCACGGCGGCGGAGCGGCTGATGGCTCCGGTCAGTTTGCGCAGGGCCTGGCTCATCAGTCTGGCCTGGAGCCCGACGTGGGTGTCGCCCATCGAGCCCTCCAGCTCGGCCCTGGGGGTGAGCGCCGCCACCGAGTCAATCGCCACCAGGTCGACCGCGTTCGACTTGACCAGGAGTTCGCAAATGTCCAGCGCCTGCTCGCCCGAATCGGGCTGGGAGATGAGAAGGCGATCCAGGTCCACGCCCAGCCGCCGGGCATAGGCCGGATCCAGGGCGTGTTCCGCGTCGATCACCGCCGCCACGCCGCCGCCGTCCTGGGCGCTGGCGGCGGCGTGCAGGGCCAGGGTGGTCTTGCCGGACGACTCCGGCCCGTAAATCTCGACGATGCGGCCGCGGGGGTAGCCCCCGGAGCCCATGGCCAGATCCAGCCCCAGGGATCCCGATGGAATGGCCGGCGCCGGGGCGGGCGGGGTCGCCCCCAGGCGCATCACCGCTCCGGCGCCGAACTGCCTCGCGATTTGGGCCAGCGCCGCCTCAAGCGACGGGGCCTGCCGGGAGAGGGGGTTAGCCACCCGCCGATCCGTCGCCGGCGTCGTCGGCCGCCGGTTTTTTCAGGAGCGGCATCTTCTGCATCTGGACAATGTCCACCTTGTCGCCCGAAGCGTCGGAAATCAGCGACAGCGGCCCCTTGACGCTGTCGCTGATGCTCCGCGAGGCCCGGGAAAACGAGGTTTCCACCCCCTGGTGGAGGATCTTGACGATGTTTATCAGGTTGACGGCGTCGGCGCGGGTCTGATCCTGGATGGCGCTTCGCTCCTGCAGGAGTTCGCGCAGATCGTCCCGGAGTTCGCGCAGCTCCGACACCAGCTCGAAGAGGAGGCTTTTTTCCTCGTTGCCGAGGCGGGATTTCGCCTCGGGATCGGCAAACAGGGGGGCCAGGAGGATTTTCGCCGACTCGATCCGCTCCTGGCGCTCCGCCACCTGGCCGCGGATGTCTTCCTTGCGGTTCTCGTCCATCCAGCTAAGCCCGGTCATGATGCGGGTGGCGACGCCCAGCTCCGAGCCGGCGGAGTCGGCCTCCACCCCCAGGAAGCCGCAGACCAGGCCGCCGACGATGGCGCCCCGCAGGACCGACACCCGCCCCAGCGCCTTGACGTTGGAATTGACGATCTCCTTTTCGATCGTCACGCTGCCGGTCGCCTCCACCACGGAGTCGTCGATGTAGCGGGCGTGCAGGTTGCGGCAGGTGATGATGGCCGCGTTCTTGCCCTTGACCCCGCCGCGCAGCGTCACGTCGCCCTCCGAGGTTATGCGGGCGGCGCCCATGTCGCCGAGCACCTCCACGCCGCGCTTGCCGTTGATGTAGAAGCCGTCCGGCAGGGAGCCCTTGACCGCCACTTTGCCGACGAAGTCCAGGTTCCCCACCCTGAGATCCACGTCGTGGTCGATTTCCAGGAGCTGCGAAATGCGGATGACCCCTTTCTCGTATATCAGGTGGCCCTCGGCCTCGGCGGTGAACTCGCGGCCGTTGGCGTTGGCGGCCACCCCCAGGCCGGCCTCCACCTCGATGGGAACGCCGGGCCGGGGCGGCAAGACCTTGCCGTAGACGTCCCGGCCGGCTCGGCCGGGGCCGGGCGGGAGGATCGAGGCGATGCGCTGGCCGATGAAGCAGTTCTCTATCAGATTGAGCTGCTTGAAATCGATGTTCCCCTTGGCCGATTGATCGTAGCGGGGCTGGGAGCTGGTTGGCTGGACGTGGAATTCCACCGAGCCGTCCTCGCCCCGGCTCATCGGGATCCCCCGGGCGAGCTGGAAATAGCCGGGAAAGGGCGAAGGGCCGCTCTGAATGGCGGCGTACAGTTCGAGTCCGGGGCCGGAATGGCCGAAAATCACTCCGGCCGAATTGAGGATGCCGGCCAGCTCGGCGGCGCCCACCCCGGCGAAATTCCCCCCCGGAACGATGCGGATGAAGGCCCGCATGCGGTCCGCGCTGACGGCCAGGTGGATTTCCCACCTGGCGTTCCGCTCATGCAGAAGCGACCGCGCCGGGAGTGTGGCGCCCTCGCGCCAGGGAATCTCGAAATCCACCGCGTCCAACTTCGCCCCGCCGGCCGCCATTCCGCTAGGCCTCCCCGGCCGGGGAGGCCGTCCCGGCCTCCTGCCAGCGCTTCAGGCGATCCCGCAGGGAGCGCTCGCTGATGTCCAGCGCCTCGGCGGTCTTGGCCCGGGCGCCGCCGAAATAGGCCAGGGCGGCGAGCACGAAGTCGCGTTCGACCTCGTCCAGGGGCCGGGGTCGGAAGAGCTCCCCGGCCCCGGCGGCGGGAGCGGCAATCAGGCGGCCGGCGCCCTTGGGCAGGGCGTTCTCCACCTGGGCGGCGCCGATGATTTCGTCCCGCCCCAGCACCACCAGCCGCTCCATGACGTTGGCGAGTTCCCGGACGTTGCCGGGCCAGTCGTGACCGGCGAGAAGCTCCAGCGCCTCGGCCGAGATGTCCCGCGCCGCCGCGCCCTCCTCACGGCGGAACCGCTCCAGAAAATGCCGGGCCAGGTCCGGAATGTCGGACTTGCGCTCCCGCAGCGGCGGCAATTCCACCGAGATGACGTTCAGGCGGTAAAAGAGATCCTGGCGGAATTCGCCGGCCGCGACGCTTTTCTCCAGGTCGCGGTTGGAGCTGGCGAGGATGCGCACATCGGCGGAAATGGTTTCGGACGAGCCCACCCGCTCGAACTCCTTCTCCTGGAGGACCCGGAGGAGCTTGCCCTGGAGATTGAGGTCGGTTTCCGACACCTCGTCGAGGAAGATGGTGCCGCCGTCGGCCATTTCAAAGCGGCCGATGCGGCGGCGGTCGGCGCCGGTGAAGGCGCCCTTCTCGTGGCCGAAAAGCTCGCTTTCCAGCACCCCGGCCGAAAGGGCGGCGCAGTTCACTTTCACCAGCGGCTTGGCCCGCCGCGGACTCTGGGCGTGGATGGAGCGGGCCACCAGCTCCTTGCCGGTCCCGGACTCGCCTCGGATGAAAACGGTGGCCGAGGAGGGGGCGGCCTGGCGGATCTGCCCGAACACCGCCCGCATGGCCTGGCTTTTGCCGATAAAATCGGCGGCGCGGAATTTTTTGTCCAGCTCGTCCTTCAGGTACTCGTTTTCGGCCAGCAGGCGGCGGTGTTCCAGCGCCCGGTTGACCGCCACCTCGATCTCCTCGGCCTTGAACGGTTTCATGATGTAGTCGAAGGCGCCCCGCTTCATGGCCCGCACCGCCGTCTCGACGGTCGCGAAGGCGGTCATCATGATCACCGGCAATTTGGGGTCGAGGCGCTTCGCCTCCTCCAGGAGTCGCATGCCGTCCATCCCGGGCATGCGCATGTCGGTCAGGAGCAGGGAGGCGGAGCCGTCCGCCGCGGCGTCCAGTGCGGCGGCGGCGTCGCCGAAGCCCGTCACCTGGAGATCCGGCCGGACCAGCGCCTCCAGCAGGCTGTCGCGCATGAATTCGTCGTCGTCGACGATAATCACCTTGTTCTTGGCCATGCCTGCCCTTCCCGCCTTTTCCGCCCGAGAAATTATATGGCGGCCGGCGCGGAAAACAAGGGGGGATTTTCTCGGCC
>JAISYD010000131.1 GCA_031270145.1 Planctomycetota bacterium | reverse complement strand
TCGCGTCCGGACTTCTCGCCTACACCTTCGACGTCACCAAGCCGCTGATCGAGCAGCGCGAGGAGGAGGATCGGCAAAAAGCCCTGCGCAGCGTCTTTTTCCTGCAAACCGGCGACTCCCTGGTCTCCAAGGACCTGGGCGGCGGCGTCACCGCCCTCTACCGGTCCGAAAAGGAGGAGAGGCCGGTTTACTTCGCGGTCTCCGGCGAGGGCGGCGGCTACAACTCGTCCGTCCCCGTCACCCTCATGGTCGGTTTCACCGGCCCCGGCGACGACGCGGGGAAACTCCTTCATGGCTACGTCGCCGAGGACAAACTGCCGCCGGCGGGACAAAAAGGCCGGTTCATCGTCGGTTTTTCGGTAATCAAGAGCGAGGAAACCCCGGGGCTCGGGGAAAAGGTGAAGGATGTCCGCCCCCCCTTCACCTGGGCGCAGTATTTTTCCGGCAACCGCCCGCCGGAAAGCCCTGACAAGGCCACCGCCTTCCAAGTCCAATTCCGGGGGCGGGAGGCCGCTGGCCTGAAACTGAAAAAGCAGGGCGGCGATCTTGACGCCATCACCGCCTCCACCATCACCTCCACCGGCGTGCTGGCCGCCATCCGCGACGCGGAGGCGAAGCTGGCCCGGGCCCTGCCGGCCTCGCCAAGGTAACCTATTTTTCCAACGCCGCGGACGGCGGGAGGCCGGTTCATCCCGGCGGCGAGGCGGCTTCTTACCGGCTTGCCGGAAAGCCATGGGGGTTTTCCGGATTTATGAAAAGGGTTGCAAGCGGATGCGGAAAGTTTTCCCGGCCTTCATGCTGGCGCTCGTCCTTTCATTGCGCGTAGCGGCGGCAGGGGAGGCGTCCAGGCGGTTTTTCCCCGATATCCTGCCAGCCAACGCCATCGCCTGCCTGGTTCCGCCGGACAACGCCGCCCTGGAGCGGGACTACACGAGCAGCCTTTTCCACCGGTTGGGCGGCTTGCCGGAAATGGAGCCGTTTCTGCGCAGTTTCGAGGAATCCCGCAAGGAATTGGCGAACGACTTGGCGAATTCCTCCGGGGTCTCCCTCCAGTTCATGTCCGAATTGCTGGAGGCGAAAATCGGTTTGGCGCTGATCAACGCCGGAATCGGCCGGGGCGGCAAGCCGGCGCTGGAATTCGCCGTCGTCCTCGCTCTGCGCAGCCAACCTAGTCGCGCCGCCGTCTTTTCCGCCGTCATGGCCTTGTTGAACCGCCCGGAGATAGTTCAATCCATCCTCCAAAGCCAAGGCCTGGATCCCAGCCTGCCGCTGAAAACCCTGGCGCAGGAGGAATCGGTTTCCGGCTATCCGCCGATCCTCCGCATCGGTCCGGATATACGGGTGGCCTCCATCGACAACATGGTGCTCATCTACCATGGCCAGGGCTCGGAAGGCGTCACCAAGCTTTTCGATGCCGCCGCCCGCCCCGCCGCCTCCCTTTCCAGGAATCCCTTGTTCCAGGCCGCCTGGCGCGGAGCCGAGGCTAATCCCGGTTCGTCCTTCGTTTACGTAAACATTCCCCGCCTCACGGCGATCCTCGACGCCTTGAACCTCGGCGGCGTCAGCCGGGCCGCCGACGCCCTGGGGATTTCCCGGGCGCAGGCGCTCGGTTTGTCCGGGTCATACCGCCAGGACGGGGTGAGGCACAACCTTTTCCTGTGCTCGCCCGGCGGCGGAATGGGAACGGAGGCGGGATTGCTTCCCTCCCTTCTCCCCATCCCGGCCGAATGGAAGGGCCTGGGGATGGAGGCGTTTGCCCGGACCATTCCCGCCAGCGCCGATTCGTTCCTGGCGATGCGGGTGGATTTGCGCGCCCTCCTCCGGGAAATGTCCTATTTGCTCGACTCCATCGAAGCCTTCGCCCGGCCCGGCGGTTTGACCGGGATGATCGCCAATGAGCGGATACTTGGCGTTCCGCTGGCCGAAATCGTCAGGCCGCTGGGGAACGAAATCATCCTCCGTCCGCTGGACGACGCCCAGGTGGCCATCTTCAATAACGTCAACATTCCGGTCTTCGAGGCGGTCATCGCCCAGATGGAGCATAACGCCGGCGCCGGCTTCAGTTCCCTCGCCAGCGAGGGCTACCCGATCCGCTATTTCAACCGGCGATCCTCCCTCAAGGCCCCGTTCGCCCCCGCTTTCTTCCTGATCCCGCGGGCCCAGGGGAGCCAGAGCGGCATTCTGTACGCCGCCTCGCATCCGCAGGCGCTGGTCTCGCTGATCCGCGAGCTGAAGCTGTCGCGCGAATGGCTGTCCTCGGGCAAGGATTTCCAGAAAACCCTGTCCAGCCTTTCCGAGAACTATTCCCTGTATTATTACAACGGCAACCGGGACTATTACCGCCGCGTCTACAATTTCCTGTTGCCGCTGGCCTCGCTTTGGGCCGGATCGAGCCGCTATCCGGTGGACACCGGGCTGTTGCCCGTCGCCTCGGAGGTGACCCGCGACCTGTTCGGCTGCGGCCTGGGGGTCAAGAACGCTCCGGACGGCGCGCTGATCCAGGTTTTCAGCCCGGTGGGGGCGAACTTCGTCCCGCTGCTCCTGTTCGATCGGCTGGTCGTCTCCAATCCCCTGGTTATCGGCTATCTCTATTCGCGGTTGGACAACCTGACCGCGATTTTGCCGACTTGGTGAAAGTCACGCATGGCATACAGCTCCGTAGCCATAGTCGGCCGCCCCAACGTGGGGAAGTCAACCCTCTTCAACGCCCTGGCCGGTTCCCGCATAGCCATCGAGGCCGACAGCCCCGGGGCCACCCGGGATCGCGTCCTTTATCCCGTCGAGTTCGCCGGGCGGACCTTTGACCTGGTCGACACCGGCGGCATCGGCATCGTCGACAGCCAAAGCCTGGAGCGCCAGGTGGAACGGCAGATTGCCCTGGCCATCGAGGCGGCCGACGTCGTCGTCTTCCTGGTCGACAGCCGCGACGGCCCCATCCCCCAAGACGAAGCGGTGGCCGCCGTCCTCCGCAAGGCCGGGAAAAAGGTGCTGCTGGCGGCCAGCAAGGTCGACACCCAGCGCCTGGAGGACAACCTCCCGAGCTTCCATTCCCTTGGCTTCGGGGACGCCCTGCCGGTGAGCGCCAAACAGAACCGGGGGCTCCACGATCTGCGCGAGGCGATTGCCGTCGCCCTGCCGCCCGGGACGCCGGAAGAGGGGGAGGGGCCGGAGACGGACGGCCTTCCCCGCATCGCCCTGGTGGGACGCCGGAATGTGGGCAAATCCACCCTGGTCAACCAAATCTGCGGCTCGGAGCGGGTGATTGTCTCCGAGGCGCCGGGCACCACCCGCGACTCCATCGACATCACCATCCGGGACGGCGGGGGCGGCGGCTTCATCCTTATCGACACGGCCGGGCTCAGGAAGCGCGGCCAGATGGACGATTCGCTGGAGTTCTTCGGCCACATGCGGACGGAGCGGGCGATCCGCCGGGCCGACGCCGTCATCCTCATGCTAGACGCCACCGACGAGATAGGCCGGGTGGACAAGCGCATAGCCGCCTTCATCCTGGCCAACCACAAACCCTGCCTCATCGCCCTGAACAAGTGGGACTTGGCGCTGGAGAAAAACCCCGGCATAACCCCGGAGGCATTCTCGAAATATGTCGGCGACCGCCTGCCGGGCCTGCATTTCTGCCGCCTCGCCGCCCTGTCGGCCAGGGACGGCCTTAACGCCCGCGGGATGCTGGACTCGGTTTTGGAATTGGTGCGCCAGGGGGCGGCCCGGGTGGGCACCGCCGCCCTCAACGCCGCCCTGGGGGAGGCGCAAAAAAAACGCGGCGCCCATCCCAAGGGAGGCAAGCCCGGCCGCGTCTATTACGGCACCCAGATTGGGGTTTCCCCCCCGACCTTCCTGTTGTTCGTCAACAATCCGTCCCAGTTCGACGGCAACTATATGCGCTACCTGGCCAACCAACTGCGCCAGAGCCTTGGCTATCCCGAGGTTCCCCTGAGGATGGTCCTCAGGGCCAGCACGGACAAGGAGACGGGGGAGTAGGCCGCATTCCGGCCTCGCCCTCCAACAAACACATGCCCAACGCCATCGCCATGCCGACCGCGTCGGTCCGGGATTCGGAAGGCGCCCAATACAAGGTGCTGTTCCTGATCTGCCTGGCGCACTTCCTGAACGACTCCATCCAGTCGCTGTTGGCGCCCTCCTATCCGTTGTTCAAAGAGCGCTTCGGGCTGACCTTCACCCAAATCGGCGTTATCACCCTGGTCTACAACATCACCGCCTCGCTGCTCCAGCCCCTGGTGGGGCGTTATACCGATCGGCATCCCTGGCCCTACCTCCCGCCGGTCGGAATGACCCTGTCCATGTCCGGCCTGCTGATGTTGTCGGCCGCCCCGTCCTACCACTGGCTATTGGTCGGCGGCGCGCTCCTGGGCTCCGGCTCGTCGATATTCCATCCCGAGGGGGCGCGCATCACCCGGCGGGCCTCGGGCGGACTCTACGGGACGGCGCAATCCATCTTCCAGGTGGGAGGCAACACCGGCTCCTCCGTCGGCCCGCTCTTGGCCGCCGCCGTCATCATCCCCAACGGCCAGGGGAGCCTGTCCTGGTTCGTCTTTCTGCCTCTGACGGGGATCGCCGTCCTTTTCCGGATCGGCGTCTGGTCGGCCGGGCTCCAGCGCCGGGCCGCCCTCTCTCCGCCGGCGGCGTTGCCGCCGCTGCCGCCCCGCCGGCTCATTGTCCGGACCATGTCGGTGCTGCTGGCGCTGATTTTCTCCAAATACTTCTATACCGCCAGCATCACCAGCTACTTCATCTTCTATCTGACCACCCGCTTCGGCATCGACGCCCAATCGGCCCAATTGCGCCTTTTCGCCTATCTTTTCGCCATGGCGCTCGGCACCCTGATCGGCGGGCCCATCGGCGACCGCATCGGCCGGAAGAAGGTGATCTGGGTTTCGATCCTCGGAGTCGCCCCCTTTACCCTGGCCCTGCCGCATCTCGATCTGTTCTGGACCACGGCGGCGATTTTCCTGGTCGGCTTGATCCTGGCCTCGGCCTTCCCCGCCATCGTGGTCTTCGCCCAGGAACTGTTGCCCGGCCGGGTCGGCATGGTGGGCGGCCTGTTTTTCGGCTTTTCCTTCGGCATGGGCGGAATCGCGGCCGCCGTGCTTGGCCGGCTGGCCGATCTCTACGGCATCGAATTCGTGTACCATTTGTGCGGCTACCTCCCGCTCATGGGGCTTTTGACCGTGTTCCTCCCCGACTTGGAGCGGAGGCGAAGGGGGAAATAGGGCTTTGAAACAAGGCGGCAATAAAATATTGGCGGCGCGCCGCCGCTGGTGGGCGACGATGAACGCCGGTTCACAGGCCTGGACATAAATTTCCGCCAGGGCCGGCGGGTGCGGGCGGCGCGGCGCGCCTTAGGCCGGATTGGCGGGGGGCGGCGGATTCAGGCTGCCGGATTGGTAGCCGGCCAAATCCAGCGCCACCCGGCGGTAGCCCTGCCGGGTTAGTTCGCGGACTATTTCGTCGCGGCGGGGCTGGCTGGCCAGCCCCGCGATGTCGTCCGCCCCGGCCTCGATCCTGGCCACCTCCCCATGGTGGCGGACCCGCACCTGCCGCAGACCCAGGTGACGCAGGAATGCCTCGGCGCGCTCCACCCGCCTTAGCGCCTCTTCGGTCAAGGGAGTGCCGTGAGGGAACCGGCTGGCCTGGCAGGCGGCGGCGGGAATATCGGCGGTGGGGCGGCCGCGCTCGGCCGACCAGCGACGGATCCAGGACTTGCCCAGGCCGGCCTCGCGCAGTGGACCGCGGAGCCCCAGTTCGCGCATGGCCTTGACGCCGGGGCGG
>JAISYD010000089.1 GCA_031270145.1 Planctomycetota bacterium | reverse complement strand
AAACGTGGCGAGTTTATTGCGGAAAAATCTGCCGCATGCGCTTCATGGTAGACACGAATACCCGCACGAAGTGCGAGCTTCTACGGTCCTTGAGGAAGATCAGGTTGTAATCGAGGGAAAGATCTTCCTCGGTTTCCGCCATGTGGAACAAGCCTTCCTGAACGCTCCGCCGAATATAGAACTGTGGAAAAAACGCGCCTCCCGACCCAAGCTGCACCATGTGCTGGATCGCCTGCGGATTTTCACAGTCGATCAGGTTGGTGATGGTCAGGTCTTTCGCGGCGAACTCGCGGATCAGGTAATCCCGCGTCGCCGACCCCTCCTCGGGAAGGATGATCGGATGGTTTGCCAACTGCTCCAGGCTGACTCGCTCCCCCATGTTTTCCTTCGATATGAACATCAGCTTCGCCTTCAGTACCGGAATGGATACGATGTTGTCCGGGTAAGGCAGCTTGCCGATGACGGCAAGGTGATATTCATTGTCCACGACTTTGTCGAGAATCTCCTGAGACGTGCCCGTGTATATCTGGATCTTGGCGTCGCCGTGCCGTTCCCGGATCGCCAGGAGGATGTCCGGCAGGACATAATCCGAAAGGTAGGGCGTGGAGCCGATGATCATGTTGTGGATTTCAAAATTCTCGAGCTCCTTTTTCATGTCCTGGATGAGGGAAAGGATCTTTTCCGCATGCCGGAAAACGACTTCCCCCTCGCTGGTCAGTTCGAAGGCTTTTTTGTTTCGTTTGATCAAGGGCAAGGCGACGCGCTTCTCCAGCGATTTCACCTGCATACTGAGCGTCGGCTGGGAAACGTCCATCTGCCGCGCGGCCAGCGTGAAACTTTTCGCCTTCGCGACCTCGTAGAACGCTTTCAGGTGGTTTACATTCACGTCGTCGATCTCGCCTCGTCGGTGCTTGTCCAAAGGGAAACCGCGCCTCGCCGTCCGCCGGACGATCAGGGCAGATCATGCGGTTCCAGCTTCTGCGAACCGCATATTATCCCCTGCCCCTGCCGTCACTGCAAGCTTGGGCAATCGCATGAACGTATTCTCCCTCCCCTTCAAGGGGAGGCTCGACGGGGTGTTCGACGATCGGCTCTAATCAGGGTTTCACGGCCACGCGGATGGTCTTCCCCGACTCGGCGATCCGCAAGCCCTCGTTGACTCGGTCCAGCGTCACTCTTTCCCCCACGATTTCTCCGAACGGGAAGCGCTTTCGGGCCATCTGGAGGAAATCGATCGCTTTTTGCAGATGCACCGTATCGTAATTGTGAATCCCCTTGACGGTGAGGCACTTGAAGACGATGTCCGAGGCGTCGCAGGTGAACATGGCGCCGGCGAAGGCATTGCCGATCTCCACGAGCCGGCCGCCGGTACGCAGGCATTTCAAGCCCAATGGAAGAAGAGGCGGGAAACCGGCCAGTTCCATGACCACGTCGGCGCCGACCCCGCCCGTAAGCTCCCTGACCGCGCCGATGACCGCATCATCGTCAAGTCCCTTCGAGTCGATGACGTCGGTCGCGCCGAATTTTCCGGTGAATTCGAGCCGGTGCCGCATCACGTCGGCGACGATGATCCGGCGGCAGCCGTAATGGCTCGCCAGGGCCGCCGCGTAGATGCCGAGCGCCCCGGCGCCCTGGATCAGCACGTTTTCAAAGGCCTTGACCTCGACGGCGTCCCAGCCCGCCACGACCGTGGCCAGCGCACAGTTCGCCGGCGCGACTTCCTCGTCGCTCAACTCGTCGGGAACCCGGATCACGCAGGTGCCGGGGGTGATGTAGCAGTATTCCGCGAGCCCGCCCACGAAATGCGGGGGGTTCGCGCAACTGTCGTGGCCGTACTTCTTCAGGCGGGCGCACTTCATCATCAGCCCTTTCTCCCGGCAGAAGTAGCATTTGCCGCAGTTGTCCATGATGGTCCAGGTGATCCGGTCCCCCGCTTTCAGGGGACGGTTCCCGGAATCCATGGTGACGCCGCGGCCCAGTTCCACGATCGTCCCCACGATCTCGTGGCCGAGGATGATCGGCACCGGCGATTTCCGCCTGCCCGTCCAGGTATGGAGGTCCGAACCGCAGATGGTGCAGCAGGTGATCCTGACCAGAATGCAGCCCGGCTCGACCTCCGGCAGCGGATATTCACGTATTTCCAGATCCTTCCCGGCCTCCGTCATCACGGCGGCCCTTCCAGTCCTGCTCATAACGGTATCCAAGCCTCCTCGCTCAGCACGCGGTTCTCAACCGAAGATGTAGTTGGGGAGCCATAAGACGATTTCCGGAAACGTGCACAGGATCGCCACGGCCAGTACCTGCACGCCCATGAAAGGCATCATCCCCTTGTAGATGTCGAAGAGTTCCCATTCCGGCATGATCGCCTTCAGGTAGTACGCCGACAGGGCCACCGGCGGCGAGAGCCAGCAGGTTTGCAGGGTCACGGCCAGGATGATCGAGAACCAGATCATGTTGATGTCGATCCTTTCGAGGATGGGCAGGAAGATCGGGACGATGACGACGACGATCGGAACCCATTCCAGCGGCCAGCCCAGGATGAAACAGACGATCAGGATGCCGGCGATGAAAACCCAGGCCGGCAGGTCGAAGGCAAGGAGCGTTTCGGCGATCAGCCTGGGCGTGCCCATCGACGAGAAGACCACGCCCATGAAGGTCGAAGCGCCCAACAGGATCATCACCATGCTCGTCGTTTCGGCGGTGCGGAAGGCGGCCTCCTTGATGATCCTGAGCGAGAGCCGCCCGTTGGCCGCCGTCACCACGACCGCCCCCAGGCAGCCGAGCGCGGCGCCTTCGGTCGGCGTCGCCAAACCCGTGACGATGCTCCCGAGGCACGCCAGGATCAGGGTGGTGACCGGGATCAGCCCGAAAATGAACTCGCGCCAGACGTAGCTTTTCGGAACGTCGAGATCCTTGTCGGGAAGCGGCGGCCCCAGTTCGGGTTGCAGGATCACCCGCATCATCGTGTAGCCGATGTACAGGCTGGCGAGCAGCAGCCCGGGCAGGATCGCCGCCGCGTAGAGGCGCGCCACCGAAACCTGGAACGTCGGCCCCATGACCACCAGCATGACGCTGGGAGGAATGAGAATGCCCAGGGTTCCGCCGGCGCAGATCGTTCCGGCGGAAAGCCCGGTCTGGTACCCGTGCTTCTTCATGACCGGCGCGGCCATCAGCCCGATGATCGTGACCGAGGCGCCGACGATTCCCGTGGCCGCGGCGAACAGCGTCGCCGAGAAGATGGTGGTGATGTACAGCGATCCCCTGATCCGGCCGGCCATCAGGAGCACCGCCCGGAATAGCCGCTCCATCAGCCCGGCGCTCTCCAGGATACAGCCCATGAAAGTGAAGAGCGCCACCGCGGCGAGGACGGTATCCATCATCGTTCCGAAGAACGAGAGGGTCATCAGGTAGAACACCTTCGCCCCGAGACCGATGTATCCGAACAGCACCCCGAGGGTGATGAGGGTAAACGATATGGGGAAACCGATACAGATGAAGAAGAAAAGGCCGATCAACAGGACCAGGCCGTAAATATCCAGACTCATGCGTACCTCCGAACACCACGATGGTTTTTGTTCATTGCAAAAGTTCCGCGACGGCAAAGCGCCTGTGCGTGGTTCACGTAATCTCTTGCAGACATCCCTGGCAACGGTGATCCACGCCCGTCCGGAGCGTCTGGATGCACTTGAGGACTTCCGAAATCCCCTGCAGGAGGATCAGGAAACCGCTTACCGGGATGACCAGCTTGTATGGATAGGCGGGCGGCCGCCAGGTGGTCATCAGGTCCTCCCTGAGTTCCCAGGATTCGTAGAAGAAGTCCCAGCTCAGATAGACGAACATGAGCATGCCCGGGAGGAAGAGGAGAAGGTAGCAGACGAGATCCACCCAGCACTGGGTGCGCATGGACCATTTGCCGTAAAAGAAATCGGTGCGGATATGCTTGCCGAGGCAGAGGGTCATGGCCCCGGCGATGAAGAAATGGAAGCCGTAGAAAATGGTGGCCATGTCCACCGCCCAGAGCGTCGGCCGGTAGGCATAGCGGATGAACACCTCGTATACCAGCACCGCCGCCATGGGAATGATCAGCCAGGCGATCGCCTTCCCGGTCCACATGCTGATCCCGTCGATGATCTTTATCATCCGGTCAATCTTGTTCATGTCGTGAAGCTCCTCCATTCCGGGCAAGCCGCGCTCCTTTGCGCGATCCGCTTGCTTTCCTCCAAAAATCGCCGGACAAGCCAGCCCTTCGACTTCGTACCGGCCTGCCGGCTGTTTATGCTTATGATAACCGCCGGGCGGCCCGCGGGCCGTCCGGCGGATCGAACGCCGGGAAACGCGCTATTTCGCTTCCACGGCGCCGGCGA
>JAISYD010000058.1 GCA_031270145.1 Planctomycetota bacterium | reverse complement strand
ATCCCACAAAGAAACACCTGCCGCTTTGCCCGTTTCAGACATGATATTCCCCCTTGGCCAACAACCCATGGAGAAGTATCAATTTTTATCGGATAGAATTCAAGAACTAAATAACCCTGAAGGTTTTCCATTGCCAACTCTCTCGTATCCCGGATTTTCGCCGCCGGCTCCGGAAAGAGGATCGGCTTTGCGCGGCGGCTGGGCTTCGGCGTTGGCGGTCGGGTTCGGCGCCGTGTCGCGCGTCTTGACGGCGCGATTGAGGGAAAATTCAAATAAAGTCTTGCTTTTTCCGGCCATTAATGCTTCATTCATGGCGGGATGTCTCCGTGAAAGGGCAAGAAACGGACCACATCCTTCATATGTGGTTGGTTACGGAGATTCCTTGCGCTTCCGGCAATGAATTTGAGGAACCGAAATTTCAAATGGCTTCGCTATAACGCCTAATCGGCGCCGCGGAGTGGACTCCCTTCATGAGGAGGATACGCCAAAATGCGGGAAGACATGTTTCAGCCCGAAATCGAGACCATGTCACGCGATCAATTGGCCGCGCTTCAATTGGATCGCCTGAAAGCCGTCGTCAAGCGCGTCTACGGGAAAAACCCGGCCTACCGCGAACTGTTCCAAAAGGCCGGCGTGGCTCCGTCCGACATCCGCGGCCTGTCCGATCTGTCCAGGCTCCCCGGCATTGACAAGGAGTCGCTCCGCCTCGCCTATCCGGCCGGCTTTCTCTGCGACGACATCGGGAACATCCGCGAAATGCACATGTCGTCGGGCTCGACCGGCACGCCCATCGCCATGCTGTACACCCAGGACGATCTGGAGCAATGGGCCGAGTGCATGGCGCGCTGTTACCGCATGGCGGGCTGCCGCCCGGGCGATCCGGTCCAGATCACGCCGTCCTTCGGCCTATTCAACGGCGGTTTCGGCATGTATCACGGGGCGCGGAAGGCCGGCCTCTTCATCATCCCCACCGGCTCCGGCAACACCGCCCGGCAAATCAAGCTGGCCCGGGATTTCCATACCCGCGTTTTCACCGCCGTCGTCTCCTACGGCATCAGGATCATTGAGGAACTGAACCGGGGGGGATGCGAGTTGCCCGACCTGGACATCGGCATCTTCGGAGCCGAGACGTTTTCGCAAAGCATGAAGAAAAGGATTTCGGAGGGCTTGGGGATTGAATCCTTCGACATTTACGGCATGACCGAGACCGGCGGCGTCGGCACCCTTGGCCAAGACTGCCCCGATCATTCCGGCATCCATGTATGGGAAGACCACTACCTGGTGGAAATAATCGATCCGGTCAGCCGGCGGCCGGCGGCGGATGGCGCGACCGGCGAACTCGTCGTCACTTCCCTGTCCCGGCAGGCCGTTCCGGTCATCCGCTTCCGCACCGGCGATCTGACCCGAGTGCTGTCCCGCCAGACCTGCGCCTGCGGCCGCACCCATCTCCGCCTCGCCCCCATAACCGGCCGGGTCGACGACATGCTGATCGTCAAGGGCATAAACTTTTTTCCCAGCCAGGTGGAGCAGGCGCTCCTGGAAATTCCCGGCGTCCTGCCCAATTACCAGATCATCATTGAGGATGTGCAGGGCATCAAGGATGTCCGGGTCAATGTCGAGGCGAGCCCGGAAGTCACCGGCTTCATGGTGGAAAAACATCTGAAGGAGCGCCTGGGCTTCTCGCCCAAAGGCGACGTCTTTCCGCCCGGCGGCCTGCCCCGCCAGGAAGGAAAGGCAGTCCGGGTGTTCCGCAACTTCGGGGAAAAATGAAGTCTTTTCCGGAATTGCCGGTCTTATTCCTCTTCCTCGTCGTCCTCCCATGGGGCCGGTTCGGGGCCGCGCTCGTCGGCGCGCTGGCCGGCTAGGCTGTCCGCCCGGCCGTCATCGCCGTCATCGCAGCCGTCCCGTCTGCCCGGGGCTCCGCCGAATTTGAGGCTGAACTCCTCCTGGGTGAGGAGAATTTCCCTGGCCTTGCCGTCGCGGAAGGGGCCAAGCAAGCCGGCCGCGGCCAATTGATCGATGATCCGGGAGGCTCGGCCGTAGCCGATGCCGAATTTGCGCTGCAGGAGTGAAACCGATCCCCGTTGGTTTTCTATTATGGTCTCGCCAGATTCCAAAAACAGCTCGTCGAAGGAGGAAATGTCCACCGAGCCGCCGCCGCCGCCGATGACCGGCCCCAGAAGATCCGGATGGTATTGCGGTCCGGCCTCGCTTTTGGTGAAGTCGACCACCCGGAACAACTCTTCGTCCGATACGAACACCCCTTGGGCCCGGGTGAGCTTTCCCACCCCGGGCGGCAGATAAAGCATGTCGCCCTGTCCCAGCAAGGTTTCGGCTCCGTTTTGATCCAGAATGGTGCGGCTGTCCACCCGGCTCGCCACTTGGAAGGCTATGCGGCAGGGCATATTGGCCTTGATCAGGCCGGTGATGACGTCGACCGACGGGCGTTGGGTGGCGAGGATGAGGTGGATACCCACGGCTCGGCTCTTGGCAGCCAGCCTGGTGATGTGTTGTTCCACTTCCTTGCCGGCTACCATCATGAGATCGGCCAGTTCGTCGATTATGACCACCATGTAGGGCATTTTCTTGGGGAAAGCCTCGATTTCCTCCAGGCTGGCGAAGGCATCCAGGCGGGTGCGGATGCCTTCCTCCCCCAGGGCGTTGAATTTGGCGATGTTGTTCACCGACACCTGCGACATCTGCTCGTAGCGCTCGTCCATCTTTTGGCAAATCCATTCCAGCACCGCCACCGCCCGCTTCATGTCGGTGATTACCGGGCACATCAGGTGGGGAATGTCCTTGAAGCGCGACAGTTCCACCACTTTCGGATCAACCATGATCAGTTGCGCCTCGTCGGGCCGGCAGCAGGTCATGACAGACAGGATGATGGAGTTGATGCACACCGATTTGCCGCTGCCGGTGGCGCCGGCGATGAGGAGATGCGGCATGCGGGTGAGATCCGCCACCAGCGCCAGGCCGGACACATCCTTGCCGAGGCAGATGGGTAGGGCCTGGCGACGTTTTTCCCGGTTGATCGAACCGACAATCTCCCGGAGCGACACCAGCTCCTTGGCGGCGTTTGGTATCTCGATGCCGATGGTGTTCTTGCCGGGAATGGGCGCGATGATGCGGATCGATTCGGCCTGAAGCTGCATGGCCAGGTTGTCGGCGAGGGAGGTGACCTTGTTTAAGCGGATGCCGGGGGCGAGAGAAAGCTCATACAGGGTGACCCGGGGACCCCGCTCGATATGGACCACCCGGCCGTCGATTTTGAACTCGCCCAGGGTTTGCTCAAGCATCTTCGCCTTGGCCTCGCTTTTGGCCCGATCCTCAATGATCGGGGGTTCCGGCGGATCCAGGAGATCAAGCGTCGGTAGACTGTAGTTTTTCAGCCTATCCGCCGCATCGGCGAACGCGCTGATGGCAACTTCCGGTTTCGGGGCCGCTGGTTGCGGTGGCGGCGCCGGATATGCCGGTACAGGCGTTGACTTCGCCGTCTGCGCCGGTTGCGGAATGTTTTCCGGGCGGATCGCCGCTTCCGCCAGGCTTGCCGTAGCCTTGCCGCAATCCTCAATAGGATCGGGCGCCGGCTTGCATGCGGCCGGGACGGTTCCCGGGCGGTTTGGAGCTGGCGGTGCGTCCGCCGCCATTGCCGTTTCGGGTTCGGCTTGCCAATTCGGGACCGGGATGGTCAAAACCTCGTCCTGCCGCGAGGCATACGGCTCCATTGTCGGCGGGACGGCTGTCTGGAGCGGCTCCGAAATGCCGGGAGTGGCGTCGGCCGGATTTTCGCCGTCCGGATGGATGAAACTGGAGGTGAAATGGTCGCGTATTTGCCAGATGCGGGCGGGTTTCCGTTCGGCTTGTCCGGCGGAGCGCTGGATTTGCGGATCGACGGCCGGTTTTTCCCGGGCAGCTTCCGCTTCGGAAACGGCTTCCGCCGTTCCGACGTCGGGGAAGGTCGAGTCAGCTTGGGACGATGGATCCGGATTCGCGACCGGGCCCCCGGCCAAGGCCAAACGGGAGCTGAAAAGCAGGCGGAGTAAATGCCAAAGGCGCGGCGCTAGGGAGATCAGGCCCAGGCAGGCGTCCCGGAGGCTGAAAAACGACTGGCGGACGGCAAGCACCGCGGTCTCGCCGAAGGCCAAGAGTATCCCTATGAACATGGCGCCCAGAGCGACCGCGAGCAACCCCCAGCGGCCGAAATAAAGTAGGGCGGGGGGGGATGCGTAAATTGCCAGGAGACCGCCGGTCTCCATATCGTAGCGATTGGCGGCGGCGGAATAGCCGAAGGCGGCGGCGACGAGGATCAGTACTCCGCCGAAGACCCGGGGCCAGGTGGAGAGGAATCGCGTAGACAGGGCGACATGCAGACCCCAGGACGCCAGGAGGAGGGAAAGGATTATGGCCGCGTTTTGTCCCATGGTGTTGGCGCAGCCGTAGGCCATCCAGGCGCCGGCCAGGCCGGTCCAGCTTTTTTTGGCCGCTGTCCGCAAATCCAAGCCGATGTCCGCGGTGAGCAGCGACAGGAAAAGAAATGCCCCCAGGCCGATCAGTACCACGCCGGCGGCGACGGCGACGCCGCCGCTCAGCCGCGAAGGTCCGGTTCCGGCCGTCTTGTTGTGAATCCGCATTTTCATCCCCTCGTCCGCGCGAAGCCGATAGGCACCGCTTTTATATTTTCATAGATTGAAGTACAGCAGCCCCGCCAATCCCGCCAGGCAGCAATAACCGGCGAACCACACCAACCTGCCGCCGGCGACCAGGCGCTCCAGAAGGGAAAGGGCGAAATGGCCGGAGACGGCGGCCGCCGCCATGCCGAGGAGGAGCGGACCTATCCCCGTCCCCCGCGTCAGGCCGCCAACGCCGCCCTGCCGCAAGCTTTCCAGGATATGCAGGCCGGTCGCCCCAAGGATGGCCGGAATGGCTATGATGAAGCTGAAGCGGAAAGCCTCGCTCCGCTCCGCGCCGCACAGCATGGCGCCGGACAGGGTGAGGCCGCTACGGCTTATGCCGGGCGCCAGGGCTAGGGATTGGGTCAGCCCGATCGCGAAGGCGGCGAACCAGCCCAAATCCCGCAACTGGCAGGAAGGCTGCCGGCGCATTTCCGCCGCCGCCAGGGCGCTGGCGGTTACCAGGAGGCCGACGCAGATCAAGGTGGGCGATTGGCGCAGCGCCTCGAAATGCCTTTTCCCCGCCAGACCGGCGATGGCGGTGGGAAGGGTGGCCATTGCCGCGAACCAGACGACCTTGCGGTCGTTTTGCGCATACCAGAGTATGGAGCGGCGGAAATAGCGGCAAACCACCGCCAGGGTGGCGAGATGCAGGAGGACGTCAAGCGAGGGCGGGGCCTCCCGGCCCAGCCCCAAATGTTCCGCCAGGGCCAGATGGCCGCTCGACGACACCGGCAGAAACTCGGTCAAACCCTGAATCAGGCCGAGGATGGCGGCCCAAAAGTATCCGATATCCGGCAAATCCAGCGCAGCTTCCATACGAAACCGTTTCCAGTTCGGGACAGGCGTTCACGGCCGTCCGGCCAATGCCGGACGCCGCGTCATAAGTATAGGCAATCGTTTTATCGGTTGTTTGCCGGTTTGGCCTGACAACTTTAGGAAATGCCCCGGGAATTTCAGAACCGCGACCGTGCCGGCCGGATCAGCCGTCGGCCGGTTCGATAGGCGACATACAGGAGCGCCGCCAGGATGGCGAACAGGATGCCAGCCGCCACCATGGGTATGGAGGCGAGGCCGGCCGTCAGGACCATGGCGTGGGAAAGGGCGGAACTGAGGCGGAAAGCGCACAGGGCGGACAGGATGTCGAGGAGGGAAAGAAGCGTCAGCAGGATCGGCCAAGCCAATATCGCGCCCCAGGCGATGAGAATTGGCGGATTCAGGAAAGTCAGGGAGGCGGGGAGGTGGCGCAGCACGTCCAACAGACTTACTCCGATTAGCGACAGGGCGATGACGTAGACGGGCCAGACGGCGAGGGAGATGTAGATCAGGGAAAAGCCGGCTTTGCGGCTGGAAATGGCATCGTACCTGGCCAGGAAATGCCAGATTACCGGCACAACGCCGCAATAGATGACGGCGATGGCGATTTTCGCGAGGATCAGCGACAGGAAGTCGCCAAGTTTCCAGGCCGCCAAGGTTTCGTCCAGCCGCCGCAATAGGCCAAGGTGGATGTTCAGCAGGAAGTCGAAGGCCTGGTTGAGCGGGGCCAGCCAGGCGTTGGCCTGGCTGGACGCCGGAGCGCCGAGATATTTGAGCGCCTTGGCGAAGGAGGCGGCTTCGGGCGCCCCGCCGTCAACGCTCATTTCCACGCCGGAGGCGGAGTAGGAAATGATTTTCACGTTTTCCGGGTTGCTGGCGGCAAACCGGCCGTTCTCCGGCAGGCCGTAGACGTGGGCCAGCTTCCGGATCTGGGCGCTGGCCGGCAAAGGGACGTTGGGCGGATATACGGCCGCCATTTTGCCGGGATCGGCGGCGCCGCCACTAAAGATGTCGGGAATGGCGACGACAACGGCGGCGGCGGCGTAAAAAAATATGAAGATCACCCCGAATTTTTGCGTCATCCAATAAGACATGGACATTTGCCATCCGCCTTTCATTGGGGCCAGGCCGCGCGACAAGCGGCTTCGGCGATTGATTATAGCTGAATTGACAACCGGGGTCAAAGCGATATGATTGTCTTCCGCGGAAAAGGCTTTCTTTTCCCACTGCGCTGGAAGGATCTGCTCAATGGACGAGATCTTGGAAATATTGGAAAAGGACGGGCGCCGCCCCACCGCGGAAATCGCCGCTCTGGCGGGCCGGAGCGAGGCGGAAACCGCCGCCGCCATCGCCGCTTACGAGGCGGACGGCGTCATTACCGGTTATGCCGCCCTGGTCAACTGGGAAAAAACGGACAGCGAGCGGGTCACCGCCCTGATTGAGGTCAAGGTCACGCCTCAGCGGGATCGCGGCTTCGACCAGGTGGCGAAGAGGATATACGGCTATCCCGAGGTCAAGGCCTGCTATCTGATGTCCGGCGGTTTTGATCTCACCGTGGTTATTGAGGGGCGGTCGATGAAGGAGGTGGCTTTGTTCGTGGCCGAAAAGCTGGCCACCATCGATTCCGTCAATTCCACCGCCACGCATTTCATTCTTAAGAAGTACAAGGACAATGGCGTGGTTTTCGGACTCCGGCGGAATGATGATCGGGAACAGGTGTTGCTATGAATGTGCGGGACCTGCTGCAACCCGAGGTGCGAAACCTCCCCCCGTCGGGGATCCGGAAATTCTTCGACTTGGTGGGCGAAATGCGCGGCGCCCTCTCGCTTTCGGTGGGCGAGCCGGATTTCGTCACCCCTTGGCGCATCCGCGAGGCCGGCATTTATTCCCTGGAGCGCGGCCATACCCATTATTCCCCCAATGCCGGCCTGTTGCGGCTGCGGGAGGCCGTGTCGGGTTATCTAAACCGGCGCATGGGCCTGTCCTATGATCCGAAAACCCAGATATTGATCACGGTGGGCGGCAGCGAAGCCATCGATTTGGCCCTTCGCGCCCTGGTGGGGCCGGGCGACGAGGTGATTATCCCCGAGCCTAGCTTCGTCGCCTACCGGCCTTGCGCCGTTCTCGCCGGAGCGACTCCGGTACCGGCCCCGTTGGCTATGCGGGACGATTTCAAGCTTACCCCGGAAAATTTGGCGAAGGCGCTTTCCTCCAGGAGCAAGGTGCTGATTTTCCCGTTTCCCAACAATCCGACCGGAGCGGTGATGACCCGGGAGGACATGGAAAAAATCATCCCGCTCATTGTCAAACGCGATCTCATCGTCCTTTCGGACGAAATTTACGCCGAACTCACTTATTCCGGCCGGCATGTCTCCATCGCCTCGTTCCCCGGTCTGGCGGAACGCGCCTTGGTGATCAACGGCTTCTCCAAGGCTTACGCCATGACCGGTTGGCGGCTGGGCTATGCGGCCGGGCATCCCGATTTGATTGCGGCCATGTATAAAATACACCAGTATGGCATCATGTGCTCGCCCACGACCTCCCAATACGCCGGCATCGAGGCCCTGGAAAACTGCGACGCCGAGATGGACGAAATGATGCGGGAATACAACCGCCGCCGCCGGGTCATCCTGGCGGGATTGCGCCGGGCCGGTTTGGACTGCTTCGAGCCGACCGGGGCGTTTTACGCCTTTCCCGGCATCGGGGCCACCGGCTTGGGGTCGCTCGAATTCTGCGAGAGGTTGCTCCGGGAGGAAAAGGTGGCGGTCATCCCGGGGTCGGCTTTCGGCGAATCGGGCGAAGGTTTTTTCCGGGCCTGCTACGCCTATTCAATCGACGACATCAATGAGGCGCTGATCCGCATAGAGAGGTTTGTCGCCCGGCATCGCAAATAGCCGCCGGCAAAACCGCCGGGAAGGAGTTGGAATGGGATCTAGCGCCCAAGATTGGCAGGGGACGCCGGATTTCCCCATTTTCATCAACCTGCGCGGGGTCGAGGTCCTGGTGATTGGGGCGGGCGGGGTGGCGGTTAGGCGGATCGGGGCGCTGCTTGATTTCGGCGCCCGGGTCAGGGTGGTGGCGCCGGAGTTGTCGGCGGGGATGGAGCGCTGCCTGGGTCGGGAGGGGCTGATCTGGGAAAAGCGGAGATACCGGAGCCGGGACATGGACGGCGTGGCCCTGGCGGTGGCGGCCTCCAACGATCGAAAAGTGAACCGCCGGGCCGGCCTGGACGCCAGGAAGCGGGGCGTGCCGGTAAGCGTGGCGGATCGGCGGGATGAGTGCAGCTTTTTCTTCCCTGCCCTGATCCGGAGCGGCCGCCTGACGGCGGGGCTGGTTTCGCGGCGCGGCGACCATGCCCTGGTTCGCCGGGCGGCGGCGAAAATGCGCGATGAATTGGAGAAATTCGATGCGGGTCATCCGTTTGGGGACGAGGGAGAGCGGGCTGGCCCTGGCGCAGGCGCGGCTGGCCGCCAATGCCATCCGGGGCCTTTGCCCGGACATTGAGGTGGAATTGTCCGCCATGCGGACGAGCGGCGATCTGACGCTTGATTCGCCGCTTGGGGCGGTTGGCGGCAAGGGCTTGTTCACTAAGGAGCTTGAGGCGGCCTTGGCGGACGGACGCATCGATCTCGCCGCCCACTCGTACAAGGATATGCCGATCCCCGGGAATCCGGAGCTCCCGATCCTGGCGGTGCTCGCCCGGGAGGACGCCAGGGATGTGTTGATCCTTCCCGAAAACGGCGGCGTTGCCGCGCGGTTGCCGCTGGGTTCATCCAGCCGCCGCCGGATTGTCCAGTTGGCCTTGCTTTATCCCGACTGGCCAACGGCGCCGATCCGCGGCAATCTGCAAACCCGACTGGGAAAACTGGATTCGGGGGAATTCGGCGGGTTGCTCCTGGCCGCCGCCGGGTTGAAGCGCCTGGGGCTGTGGCAACGGGTTAGCCGGGTGTTTTCTCCGGCGGAAATGCTTCCCGCCGCCTGCCAGGGCATCATCGCCCTCCAAGGCCGGCGGGAGGGGGATTACGGTTTTCTGGCTGGTCTAAACGATCCGGACGCCTGGGACGCGTCCATTGCCGAAAGGGCGTTTATCCTGGGGTTGGGCGGCGGTTGCGTGTCGCCCAGCGGCGCCCATGCCGTTGTCGACGGCGGTGAAATCAGGCTGTCCGGCCTGTATGCCGGCCCGGACGAGCGCATTCGCCGCGGCGAATTGACTGGCCGGCGGGAAACGGCGGCGGCCATCGGCGGAAAATTGGCGGAGCAATTGTTGGTGGAGGGCCGGCGAAGTGGTTGATGCGGGATGGGTCGCCCTGATCGGCGCCGGTCCCGGCGATCCCGGCCTCCTAACTTTGGCCGGCCGGGAGGCGCTGGAAAATGCCCAGGTGGTCCTTTACGACCAGCTGGTCGGCGGGGCGGCGCTTTCCCTCATTCCGGCGGCGGCGGAAAGGATCGAGGTCGGCAAGAACGTGGGGAGGCGCCCTGTCCCCCAGGCGGAAATCAATTCCCTGTTGGTGCAATACGCCCGGGCCGGCAAAAGAGTGGTCAGGCTGAAGGGCGGCGATCCTTTCCTTTTCGGGCGTGGCGGCGAGGAGGCCGAGGCGCTCCGCCGGGCCGGGGTGCGCTTCAGGGTGATCCCCGGAGTGAGCTCGGCCCTGGCGGCGGCGGCGGCGGCCGGCATCCCGATCACGCACCGGGAATTCGCCTCGTCGGTGCATATCGTTTCCGGTCGCGCCAAAAACGGCCTGCCCCCGAAAATCCCCTATGCGGAACTCGCCCGGCTGGAGGGAACGCTGATCTTCCTGATGGGTCTGGCCGCCCTGCCGGCCGTCCGCGACGGCCTACTGACGGCCGGCCTTGCCCCGGACACGCCATCGGCCCTGATCGAGAACGGCACGCTGCCGGGGCAAAGGCGTTTACTGTCCCCCCTGGCGGAAATGCCGGAGCGGGCGGCGGCGGCGGGCTTCGCGCCGCCGTCATTGCTGGTGGTGGGGAGGGTATGCTCGCTCGCCTCGGATCTGGAATGGCGGGAAAGGCGGATACTGGCGGTCGGCGCCGGCGGCGTCGGCCGGCTGGCCGCCAGCCTGCGCCGGGCCGGCTTCCATGCGGACGAATTGGCGATGCTGCGGCAACGGGCGTTGCCCCAGCCGGAGGGGCTCTGGCGGCGATTGCCCTCCTTCCAGTGGATAATCATGACCAGCCGCTTTGGCGCCGGATTGTTTTTCGACCAGCTGTTGGCGCGGGGAATCGATATCCGCCGGTTGGCGGGGACGAAATTCGCCGTGGTTGGGCCGGGGACGGCCGAAATTCTCAGGGGCAGGGGAGTGCTCCCCGACTATGTGCCGGAGAAATACGGGGCCGGGCCGCTGGCGGAGGGATTGGCGGAAATCCTCCGGCCCGGCCAGCGGGTATTGCTCTACCGGGCTTGCGGAGCCAATTCGGATTTGGAGGTCCGCCTCGGCCAGGGCGGCTTCGGCTTCGAGGCGGTGGAGGCTTACGAGACCCTGGAACAGGATGTCGGCGCGATTGGCGCCGGGGACAAGGCCGGACAGGGATTTTATGACGCCGTCGCCTTCACCAGCCCTTCGGCGGTAAAGGGATTCGCCAGGCGGATAGGCCGCATGAATTGCCGTGATGTCCGCTGCTTCTGCCTGGGGGAAACGACGGCCGGCGTGGCCAGAGGGTTGGGGATCGGGGTGGAGGCGGTTGGCGACGCCAGCATCGACGGCTTGGCGGCGGTACTTTTGGCAAGGCTTGGGGGGAGCGTCGCCGGCCATGAAACCGCGACCATTAACCAGGCCAACATATAGTTTGCGTAGCGGCGTATTGCGCGCGCCGCTCTTGGAAGAAATTGCGGAAGGCCGCTTATACGGCCGCGCCCGCCTCCGGAAAGAATTCCCGCATGGCGGCGGCGGCAACTAGCCGCTTGGCCTCGGGCAGCCCGCCGGCGAGGGAACAGCCGGCGGCCCGGGGGTGGCCGCCGCCGCCAAAAAGGGCGGCCACCCGGATCGCGTCGTGCGGGGCGAGGGTGCGCAAGGAGACCTTGACGCCGACCTCCGGCGCGGGACCGGATTCGCTGAACAGGATGGACGCCTCCACCCCGTCAATGTTGCGGAGCAGGGCGGACAGATCATACGATACGTCCGGATCCAGGCCCAAAGCCAGGAAATCCTCCCTGACGATCCAGGATAGGGCCAGCCTGCCGCCGGCCAACAGTTCAATGCGCTCAAGCATCCGCCCCTGCAAGCGGCGTTCGCCCGGGCTCGCCGATTGGAAAAGATGGATATCGGTCAGAACCGGCTTGGCCCCGGCCAGCAGGCAGAGTCGGGGCGCCGCCCGGGCGGCGGGCGTGGCGGTTTGCGGGGTCAAGCGGCCGGGGTCCGAAACAAAGCCCGGCCCGAGGGCCGGGGCCGCCCCGGGCGGCA